>JAIEOS010000048.1 GCA_019750295.1 Bdellovibrionales bacterium
GGATGTGGCGGCTTACGACACGATGGTGCGTATGGCGCAGGAGTTCTCGCTTCGCTACCCTCTCATCGACGGGCAAGGAAACTTTGGTTCGATTGATGGAGATAGCCCGGCGGCCCAGCGTTATACCGAAGTTCGGATGACGAGCTTGGCGGAACAACTTCTCGCGGACATCGAAAAAGAAACTGTTCCATTTATTCCTAACTACGATGACTCGTTGGTGATTCCCGAAATTTTACCAGCGAAGTTCCCAAATCTTTTGGTCAACGGAAGTTCTGGTATTGCCGTAGGGATGGCGACAAACATTCCTCCTCACAACCTGGGTGAAGTCATCGACGGTTGTATTGCTATTATCGAAAACCCTAATCTCGGTGAAGATGAACTGATCAGCCTAATTCCTGGGCCTGATTTCCCAACCGCCGGCGTAATTGCTGGTAAGAACGGAATTCTTTCCGCTTACAAAAAAGGTCATGGAATTATTTCGATAAAAGCTGTGGCCGATATCGTAGCGACAAAAGACCGCGAAGAGATCGTTGTCACAGAAATTCCCTACCAAGTGAATAAAGCGAAGTTGATCGAAACAATCGCCGACCTTGTTCGTGATAAAAAAATCGAAGGTATCTCGGATATCCGTGATGAGTCCTCTCGCGAAGGTATGCGCATTGTGATCATGATCAAGCGCAATGAAAACGCCAGCGTGATTCTCAATCGTTTATTTAAATACACTCAAATGCAGGTGAGTTTTGGTATTCGCCTCTTGGCTCTCGATGCGCGTAAGCGTCCGAAAGTCTTTACACTTCGCGAAGCTCTTGATGCGTTCATCGAGCATCGTAAAGATGTCGTGATTAAGCGCTGTGTGTTTGATCTTAAAAAGGCAGAGGCCCGCTCGCACATTTTAGAAGGATTGAAAAAAGCCATCGACATGATCGACGCGGTTGTCGCTACGATCCGCGCGGCCAAAGAGACGAGCGTCGCTAAAGCTCAGTTGATAGAAAAATTCGATTTCTCCGAGAAGCAAGCCCAAGCCATTTTGGAAATGCGACTCGCCCGTTTGACGGGTTTAGAAAGCCAAAAAATTATCGACGAATTGGCTGAACTGATGAAGACCATTGCTTGGCTCAAAGACGTTCTATCTGATGAAAAGAAAATATTCCAGATCATCAAAGAAGAGCTTTCCGAAATTAAAGCTAAGTACAATAATCCTCGTCGCACACAAATTGCGGCTGACGAAAATGATATCGAAGACGAAGATTTGATCGCCCAGGAAAAGATGGTGGTGAATATCACCAAGTCGGGTTACATCAAGCGGATCCCTATCGATCAATACAAAACGCAACGGCGTGGTGGTAAAGGCGTTAAAGGCGCCGAAACCAAAGAAGAAGATTACGTGACCGATATTTTTGTTGCGAATACCAAAACCAATCTGTTGGTGTTCACAAGTAAAGGAAAAGTTTATTGGACGAAAGTTTACAAACTTCCGCTCGGCAACCGAACATCTAAAGGAAAAGCGATTAACAACGTCGTACAAATCGATAGCGGTGAAACGGTCAAAGCGGTTCTCGCCATCGACGAGTTTAGAGATGATCGCTATATCGTGATGCTCACAGAAAAAGGGATTATTAAGAAAACGCCACTGAGCGCTTTCTCTAATCCGCGTCCGTCAGGGATTATTGCGTTGACGACAGATCTGGACGATAACCTGCTTGCGGCCAAGGTGAGTAATGGCACCGATAACTTCTTTATTTGTACGAAAGAGGGGATGTCGATTCGCTTCTCCGAAGACGACGTACGTCCTATGGGACGTTCTGCTCGTGGTGTAAAAGCAATCACTCTTGGCAAGGAAGATAGCGTTGTGGGTATGGAGATCTTCTCTAAAGATGGCCAAGCGAATCTTCTTATCGTCACTGCGGGTGGATACGGTAAACGTGTGGCCATCGACGAGTATCGCGCTCAAAGCCGTGCCGGTGTCGGCGTGATCACTCAAAAAACGACGGATAAGATTGGCGAAGTTGTAACTTGCCGAACGGTTCTCAACACAGATGATATCGTTTTAAGTACGGATCAAGGGCAGACCATTCGAATGAGTTGTAATGAGATCTCAATTCTCGGTAGAAACACTCAAGGCGTGCGCCTCATCAGCCTCAAAGACGCTGAGTTTGTGACGAGCGCGGCGGTGGTGGGGGCCGATGAGTCCGATACCCCTCTCGACCAATAGAAGCGCCATCGTTAAAATGGCTGGATCCGTCGTTAGATGGTTAGTTGCTTGGTCGGTCAGCTTGTGCGGCGTACTCATCGTACGCCTCCGCGCTTCTCTCCCGCGCGCCTCGGCTGCAGCCATTTTAACGATGGCTTTAGTGTTGCCCGTATTTATGGGGCTGATTACTGGGTGTCATTCGTCGGATAAGACGAGTTTGTCGAGGGGGCGGAAGGCTCTTGAGAAGAACGATTACGATTCGGCCATTCGTGAGTTTAATAAGGTTGTAGAAAATAGCACAGATCCTAGCTTAATCAGTGAGAGCTCTCGCTTTCTCGCGGATATTTATATCGCGCAAAAAAAAGATTATAAAATGGGCCTTAAGTATCTCGATGTTTCCATCAATACATCGGCCAATGCGCTTTCTTCGCGCGAGTCGATGAAGCGCAAAGCGGCCGTGCTGTTTCATCACCTTTCACGCTATGAAGAGGCCATCCCCCTGTATGTTCGCCTCCTGGGATCAGACCCACTTTCTCCGGCGGAAACGGGAGAGTATCGGTTGAATTTGGCAAAAAGTTATTTTTTGTTATCGCAGTTTCAGCAGGCGCGCATCGAGGCTCAAAGAGTCCTTAAGGACAGTGAGGACCAGCAGCATCGTGACCGAGCCTCTAAGCTGATCGCCGACACTTATATCTCTGGAGACGGGGATGCAAAAGATGCGGCTGAGCAGTACAAAAAGATCATGGGTGATATTCAGGATGTGGAAACTAAAAAAGATATGGCGCTCAATTTAGCCTTATGGTTAGAACAAAAAGAAAAATATAAAGAGGCATTTACGGTCCTCGAAAATTTGAATTTAAAAGAGGATGAATTTATCGCCGCAAAGATGAAGCAGCTCGATCGGCTTTATCTTTTGCAAACACGGAGGCCAAGATGAGTTCACAATTGGCGATCGCTCTCAAGTTGGGAGTCGAATTTCTCGGAAGTATGATCGGTGGGCTCGTTCTAGGTTATATCGCTCAAACCTATTTTGGAACATCGCCGACATGGAGTATGGGCGTGGGCGCCTTTGTTGGCCTCTTTCTTTGGGTGTATCGTGCCATTTTACTTCAGAAAAAAATTTCAGAGAACCGATGAAGCCATCTCTTCTCAGACAACAAATTGAACTTTTTGCCCTAAGCCTTGGAGCAGGAGTTGCCATAATCGCTATGAGCTCCTTTCTCACAGATTTATACGGCGCGAAACACATCGCCATCGGTGTCGTTTTGGGCCAAGCGAGCTGGCTTTTTAACGGTCTTTCGAGTTGGTTTTTATTCACCAAAAAACATATTGCCTGGATAGTGATGGTGAATGTAATAAAGTACGTAATTTTAGTAACTATTATTGTCGCAATCATTGCACGATTGAATGCGCCGCTCGTTGGAGTGGGATTGTTTCTCCATATAGTGGCCACGTCTTTAGCTTGGTATGCCTTCAAAGTTAGAAACTAAAATGTAAGGAAATAGACATGACTCACTTTAATTGGATTCAGCACATCACTCACGTTGATCACCACTATGTTCATGTGGCTACAGGCGCCGCAGTGGCCGTAGGAATTATTGCCCTTGGTCTCCGAGCCCGTCTTGCTCTCGGAAGTGGCGAAGCTGCTATCGCTCCAGCGCCAAAGTTGTCTGTCCGCGGAGTTTTCGAAATCGTCACTGAAGGAACATACAACGTGGCGGAACTTGTTCTTGGACACGATGGACCTAAATTTGTTCCTCTTGTGGCTTCGATTTTCCTATTTGTTTTGATTAATAACTTGGTGGGCTTGCTTCCGGGCATGACCCCCGCCACAGATAACTTCAACACCTCGTTTGCGATTGGTATTTTTTCTTTTGCTTACTACAACTACGTCGGTGTGAGAGACGAAGGGTTAAATTATTTTAAACACTTCCTGGGGCCAGTATGGTGGCTCGCATGGCTTGTACTTCCGATCGAGCTGATTTCACATGCCTTCCGCCCATTAACACTGGGGATTCGATTGGCAGGGAATATCACGGCAGATCACACGGTTCTCGGCGTGTTCCTCGAGATCGCTCCGTGGGTTGTACCGGTGGCCTTCTATATGATGGGGCTCATCGTTAGCATTATTCAGGCATTTGTATTTGCATTATTAACATTAGTTTACGTCATGTTGGCGAAGGCGCATGATCACTAAAATACGAAAGGAAAAAAACATGAGAAACATTTCTAAAACAGCAGCAGTATCCCTAGGTGCATTGCTCGTATCCGTTCCTGCATTTGCTCAGACTACAGGTAATGGCGACTTGTCATTCATCGGTATGATGGCGATCGGGGCCGCTATTGCCATCGGTCTAGCGGCATTCGGTGCAGCGTCTGGCCAAGGTAAAGCCGCAGCCGCAGCTCTTGATGGTATCGCTCGTAATCCTTCAGCTTCTGGAAGCATGTTCCTACCTTTGGTATTGAGCTTGGTTTTCATGGAAGCTTTGGGAATTTTAGCATTCCTCGTTGGTAACGGATTGGTGTCCAGCTTGGTTGAAGTCCTTAAGAAAGTCTTCGGTCTAGCTTAATTATCCGATCAGAGTCGTCCTGGGTGAAAGAAAGGATCTTGCGAGATCCTTCATCTTCGTTCAGGATGACCGTCTAGTTCGTTCCTATCTTCGAATGGACTGTCTCAGTCTGAGACTTTGTTAAGGTTTTTCCATAAATTCCGATAAGATCCCTATGGAAAAAACAGGTACCTTTTGCGCCCTCTTTTTATATTCAAATCTGAGCGCATCACTTCCTCTTATTAATGGACTCAAAGATAAAGGTGTCGATGGCCGTGTTGTTTCCTCATCTGCTGAACTCATTCAATCTATTGTTAAGATTAATGTCGATGTGATTGGAATTAGCGTCAATCATCCGAGCTCTGTCAGCATACTTCAGGTGATCAAGAGCAACACTCACATTCCGGTCATTCTCTTTGGAGAAGATGATAAGCCTGACACGCTTAAAAAAATACAAAACCAGCCCGCCGACTTTAAAATTAACGGTACGATTTCGACCTACAATATTTGGATGAAATTGAGCGGGATGATTAAAAAGAAAATGGAGCTTGCCGCTCCTCCCGTAGAGCCCAACAAAAAAGTCATCGGTGGAGGAAGGCCTACGGAAAATCCCGGTGGCGCGATCCATGTTAAAGGGGCTAAGCCTAAAGAGAAAACGAAAAAACCCACGGGTCTAGTGATCGATACATCAAAAATTGCAAAAGATCCTAAGACAAAAAAGATGGGGGCCATACTTCATACCGGGCCTAAAAAACAAAAAGCAAAATTAAAACCACCTAAAGTCATCAAAAATGCAGGCAAACCTCAAGAGAAGACTCAGATCCAGTTCTTTAGAAAAACAGAAGCCGAACTGGCCAAGATAAGAAGTGCACCTAAGGTTATTAAGAAAGATGTGGCGCAAGAGGCGCTCATTCAACCGAAGGAGATCAAGGTTATGCCTCAAGAAGAGGGCTTATCTCAAGGTCAAGTCAAGCAGATGGATACTGCCGAACAAGTGATTGGCTCCGTTCAAACTACTGGAGGAGACACTCAAGGGGTAGGCTCTGTGAAAAGCGTGGATGGCTTTCAAAGCCAGAGCAACGCACTTCCTTCAATGGAAGCGACTGCCGTGGCGATCACTGGCGGTGACAGTGTTGATTCAGCGCCAGAAGTTAATAGTAATATTATCGATCTCAATAAAATTCGTGAGCAACGCCACCGGGACAATGCTGATGCGTTCGATGAGGACATGCAGCCTAAGCTGATCCAACTCGATCCGATAGAGCGAGAACGTATTCGCAAAATGTTTAAAGATGCGGCCTATAGCTCATTGACTAATTTTTTCCAAAATGTCGGCAACTCTCGCGTGGCGGATTTTAAGAACGTCAGCAAAATTACGGTGGTTCCTGTCGAAAACAAAGACGAGAGCGGCTATATCGTTTTTTGTAAAAGAGATGGGGCTCATCTTCCTGAAGAGGTTATACGTTCCTTTAATCAGAATTTAGTGGCGAATATCAGTAATCCTGAAAGCAAATATAAAATCGAAGAGATGTTTACGTTTGAATTGGAAGCGTTTGATCTTACAACTTGGGCGGAAGCGAATGGACAATTTTACTTTACGACGGAGCTTGCGGCCGAGAGCTCTCCAGTGATGATGTGTTACTTTGATCGTAATCCGGTTTACCCGTTCACTCGATATATAGAAGAAACCGGAATGTATAAAATGGATCTGATGGAACTTCCAGCGAACGTACCGGTCACATTCGACGCTTATATATATTTTATTAGAAATAAACGAACGGCACTTTACCTTCGTCGAGGCGGAAGCTTTAGTTCGAAACAAATTCAGCGATTATTTCGCCGCGGATTTAAATCTCTTCTCATCAAAGAAGAGGATTTACGTATTTATACCGAGTTTTACGTCAAGCGCTCGCTCCTTAGAGATCTTCAATCGGTCATCGTCAAAAAAGAAGCCGCATAAATCACGGAAAACTAGACTAGTCCTTAGTACTAACATTTTGTCCCAATCAAAAGTCTTGGCGAACATGCTTTGCTCATAATAATATCCTTTATGTTGTTATTAAAATAACTAATGTGCTCGGAAGGAATCGAGAGGCATTACAAAACAAATAATTCACCAAAGGATGGTGCCCATGAAAAATCTTTTATTCCTTTTTTCTTTTCTTATCGTGAATCAAGCCCTGGCCAGTTCTGAATATCTTGTGCAATTGCAGGATGGCGTAGATGCAAATGCTATCTATGAACGCTTTGGTGATGCTGAAGTGGAAGATCTTGGTTTTAACAACTGGTACAAAATCACAACCGAAGAACAAAATGTTCATCGAAAAAGTATGCCTTCGTTTGTGAGAAATATCGAAAAGAACGGTAAACTCAAAATCGCTCTTCATAAAGCTCACGAAAATCGTGAAGACGGCGGATTTCCCTTCCCCATTCCCGGTATGCCTGGAAATGGTGACGACGGCGGTGGCGGAGGCGGACTCCCTTTCCCAATCCCTGGTTTTCCTGGTGACGGTGGAGGAGACGATGGAAACGGTGGACTTCCCTTTCCAATTCCTGGCTTCCCTGGTGAGGGTGGAGACGGCGGAAATGGCGGCGGATTCCCAGGCCTACCCGGTGGTGGCGGTGGGGGATCTACAGCCAGCGGTGATCCCGCGATTCCTACAAATTTCGTAGAAACCACGGGCCCAGATAAAGACAGTACCAAGCAATGGGGTATGACAGATATCGGTTTAACAGAAGCTTGGAACACTGGTGGAACGCAAGGTTCTGCAGAAATCGTTGTTGCGGTGATCGATACAGGAATCGACTACACCCACGAAGACCTTGCAAAAAATATTTGGCGCAATCCTGGTGAAACAGGAACCGATGGTTCTGGAAAAGATAAAGCTACGAATGGCGTTGATGATGATAACAATGGTTACATCGACGACGTTGTGGGATGGGATTTCGCTAAGAATGATAGCAAACCCTACGACACCAAAGGCGCCAATCCTGGTCACGGAACTCATTGCGCAGGGAACATCGGCGCGGCCGTAAATAATGGTAAAGGTATTGTCGGTATCGCACCGAACGTAAAAATGATGGCTCTACGTTTCCTCACTGAAAAAGGCGAAGGGGATATCGCGGGAGCTTTAAAGGCGATCAAGTACGGAGCTGATAACGGAGCTCGAATTCTTTCTAACTCTTGGGGTTCTGAAGGTGATGGAACTGGCGATGGCCAAAATGATGAAGAAGATGCAGCGGCTAGCAAAGCTCTTCAAGACGTTATTTCGTACGCTAAAGATAAAGGTGTCTTATTCATCGCAGCGGCTGGAAACGGAAAAGCTCCTTTCGGTATCGGTTATGATAACGACACGGATAAAAAACCAGCCTTCCCAGCAAGCTACGACGTTGAAAACATCGTGAGTGTTGCAGCTTTAAATAGCCAAGATCGTCTCGGTCAATTCTCCAATTGGGGTAAACGTACAGTAGATATCGGCGCTCCGGGTGTTGGTGTTTACTCAACAGTTCCAGGTAACAAATACATGAACATGGATGGAACTTCTATGGCATGTCCTCACGTTGCTGGAGCTGCGGCTCTTTACTGGTCGAAGCACCCGAATGCGACTTGGTTGGATGTGAAAAATGCTCTCATTCAATCGGCTAAACCGATTAGTGCGTTGAACAATAAGTCTGTGAGCGGTGGTAAACTTGATCTTCGCAAATTAATGTCGATGTAAGTTTAGTCCTTCCAATAGTGATTTGCTTAACTGACCCGGGAAGTTCTCCCGGGTTTTTTATTTTTATCCTGGAAATTTAAAAATGAATGGTTCCCTCCCTGACCTTCGCGGGTGCAAAGCGTCTTCGGATTGCGTCACTTCGTGAGCGCAACCCGGATACGCATTGCTCGCACAGGACGGTTCGGAACCATTCATTTTTAAATTTCCAGGATAAAAATAAAAAATCGCGTTTGGTGTTTTGGGGTTCGCTGCGCGTTTGTGCTGCTTAATTCGCGGGTGTGGATGTTCGATCTTTTGGTAGAAGTGTTTTTTTGCATTTCTTTATCATTGGGTATTACAGTCACTTATTTACTTAGATGGGCGTAATACATTAGCGAGAGATATAAGGCCTAGCCCTTTTTATTTGAGGGCTTTGTGGTGGTTTTTTAGGTATTGGCCCGTGACGCTGGATTTGTTTTTTATGATTTGTTCGGGGGGGCCGAAGCCGATGACTTCGCCCCCGTTTTTTCCGCCCTCGGGGCCGAGATCGATCACGTAGTCGGCGGAGAGAACTAAATCAAGGTTGTGTTCGATGACGACGACCGTGTGGCCCATCTCTACGAGGCGGTGCAGAATTTGGGAAAGTTTGGCGATGTCGTGGGTGTGGAGGCCGGTTGTGGGCTCGTCGAGAATATAGAGTGTTTTTGATGAGCTGGCTTTGGAGAGCTCGCGACTGAGTTTAATCCGCTGGGCTTCTCCACCGGACAATGTGGTGGAGCTTTGTCCGAGCGTGATGTAATCGAGGCCGACCTCGCTAAGGACTCTCAGTTTTTTTGCGATCGCCGTGTGATTTTCGAAGAACGGTAAGGCTTCGGCCACGGTCATTTCTAATACGTCGGCGATATTTTTGTCTTTATACTTAATGAGCATTGTCTCAGGCGAATATCTTCGCGTTTGGCAGGAGTCGCACGGCACGTAAGAGTCCGCGAGGAATTGGAGACTTGTTCGAATGTAACCGGCGCCCATACACGTTTCGCAGCGTCCGCCTTTGACGTTAAAACTAAAGTGCCCCGGAGTGTAACCGCGCATTTTGGCATCGGGAAGATTCGAGAAGAGATCGCGAATTTGGGGGAACAGTCCCACGTAGGTTGCGGGACAAGATCTTGGAGTTCTACCGATGGGCTTTTGGTTGATGGGTAAAATTCTTTCCAGTTGGTCAAGCCCAGAGATCTTTTGATAAGACATTGGAGATAAACCGAGATTCACACGGCTATAGGTTTGCGCGGCCACGGGCAACAGAGTGTCCATAATCAAAGTGGATTTCCCACTCCCCGACACTCCGGTCACTGCGGTGAAATTGCCGAGAGGAATGGAGACATCTACATTTTTAAGATTGTTTCCAGACGCCCCTTCAATTTTTAAAAAACCAAAGTCTTGTTTTCGACGAACACTCGGAACGGGGAAAACGCGCTGGCGAGAAAGATACTGTCCGGTGAGACTCTCTTTGGAATTTCTGATTTCGTCGGGTGTCCCGGCAGCAATCACCGATCCCCCTTGCGATCCAGCGCCCGGGCCGATATCTATCACGTAATCGGCGCTCGCAATAGTCTCTTCATCGTGCTCGACGATCAGTACGGTGTTCCCGCGGTCTTTGATTTCTGTAAGAAGCTTTAAAATATTAGCGTGATCGCGAGGGTGTAAACCAATACTGGGCTCATCAAGAACATAAAGAACTCCAATGAGAGGAGCTCCCACTTGCGACGCCAAACGAATGCGTTGCGCTTCCCCTCCGGATAAAGTTCGTGTGCGTCGACTTAAGCTTAAGTAGCCGGCGCCGGCGGTGGTTAAGTACTGGAGCCGATAGACGATCTCTTCGAGAATTTTCTCGGCGATCACCAGGCTCTTGCCGGTGAGATTCATGGTCTTAAAAAACTGAAGCAGATCTTCTACCGCTAAATTTGAAAGTTCCATGACATTTTTTTCGTCGATAAGAATATTCAAAGCCTCTTTTTTTAATCCCGTGCCAAAACAGGTGGCGCAGCTTCTAAGAACCGGAGTGAGGGTTGATTCTTCGTCGTCAGACTCTTTATCTGTTTTGATTTTCCAGCGTGTCTGTTTGGTTCGAGTGACCTCATCTCCGCGCGTGAGGACCTCTTCGTCGTACTCTTCGATATCGAGTGTTCCTAAACCATTGCAAGCTTCGCAGGCGCCCTTGGGATTGTTAAAACTAAAGAGGAGCGGATCGATCTCGCCAAAGCTATAACCACAAACTGGGCAGGCTCTATGAATAGAATAGTGCTGACTATTTCCGCCGGGGACCTCTATGGTCACGTGGCCCTCTGCGAGAGAAAGGCTTTTGTTAATGCTTTCGCTAATCCGTGTTTTATATTTGTCCTCGACGACTAGCTTATCAATAATGATGTCGATATCGTGCCGTTTTGTTTTTTGCAGCTTGAGGTCTTCTCGAATCTCTACGAGCTCTCCATCAATTTTTGCGCTGACAAAACCGAGCTTGGCCCACTTTTGAAACTCTTTACTGAACTCGCCCTTTTTACTCCGGGAAACGGGAGCGGAGATAATGATCTTTGTACCCTTGGGCATGGCGAGTACGTCTGCCAAAATTGTTTCGGGCAATTGTCCTTCGGCCGGTACCTTGTGCTCAGGGCACATCGGCACACCGATCTTCGCAAAGAGCAAACGCAAGAAATCATAAACTTCAGTCACCGTTCCCACGGTGGAGCGAGGACTATTACTAATCGTTTTTTGATCAATAGCAATGGCTGGAGATAAACCAGAAATAGAATCCACGTCCGGCTTTTTTAATTGATCCAGGAAGTGACGCGCGTAATTGGAAAGACTGTCCATGTAGCGGCGCTGGCCTTCGGCATAAATGGTGTCGAAGGCGAGACTTGATTTCCCGCTCCCACTGAGACCAGTGATGACGGTAATCTTATTTTTTGGAATCGAAACCGCAATATCCTTAAGATTATGCTCTCGAGCGCCACGGACATCGATAAATAAACGTCTTCCAGGTTTTACTTCCATCTTATAACAAAGGCTCCACGATTTTAAGGACCGACGAACTCATTTCGTCCAGTCGCTTTTGAGTTTGTGCTTCGAAGCGAACAACAACAACAGGTTGAGTATTGGAAGCACGAACCAATGCCCAGCCATCAGGAAAGCTCACGCGAACGCCATCGATAAAATTAAGTTGGACACCGGGCAGGGATTTAAAATGCTGAGTAAGAGTCTCGACAATCTTAATTTTCTTTTCCTCGGTGGTGTCCAAGCGAATTTCGGGTGTGCAGAACGCAGACGGAAGACCCGCCATAAGTTCTTTTAAAGTTTTACCGGTCTGGGAAATAATTTCGATTAAGCGCAAGCCAGCATAAAGAGCGTCGTCATAACCGTAGTTACGATCGGAAAAGAAAATATGACCGCTGAGTTCCCCACCAAACGGAGATTTTTCTTCTTTAATTTTGTTTTTCACCAAACTGTGACCGGTCTTCCACATAATGGGTTTGCCCCCATTTTTTTCGATGTCTGTGTACATACGATCGGAGCACTTGACGTCACCAATGATTTTCGCACCGGGGTTCGTCTTAAGAATCGCTCGGGACCAAATGACCATAAGCTCATCGCCTAATAAAAAGCGCCCTTCTTCGTCAACAACACCGATCCGATCACTATCGCCATCAAAGCCAACTCCAAGCATTGCCTTTTTGGCCTTCACTTCTTTTTTAAGATCTTCTAAGTTTTCTTCGACTGTAGGATCAGGATGGTGATTGGGAAAGCGGCCGTCAGGTTGCTCAAAAAGAATCGTTGGTTTGAGTCCGACAGCCTCATAGAGTCTGCGAGCGACAATCCCGGCAGCGCCGTTTCCGCAGTCAATGACAACCGGGATTGGTTTTAAGTCTTTAAACTCTTCTTTATGCTTTGCCACATACGGCGCGAAAATATCGTAGGCCTCGTGAGTGCCCGAGCCCGAGACCCACTCTTTTTGATCAACAATTTCGCCCAACTTGAGAATGTCCTTACCAAAAATCGTCGACTTTCCAACGGAAATCTTAAAACCGTTGTAGTCGGGTGGATTGTGGCTCCCTGTAATCATCATTCCACCATCGGCATCGAGATAAAACATTGAGAAGTAAGACATTGGAGTGGTGATAAGACCAAGAGTTTTAACCTGAGCTCCCCCATCGGTAAAACCTTTTAAGAGCGATTGAAAAATACCGGGGCTTGAAATCCGTGCATCGTACCCTAAAGTCAGGTGAGGATTTTTCTTTCCCTGTTGATGAAGATAAGTGACGAAAGCTCGGCCCAGTTGATAAGCAAAGTCGAGATCAAAGTCTTTTTCGAAAACTCCACGAATATCATACTCTCTAAAAATAAAATTTTTATGCAAAGCCTTCTCCTTGTAAAAATGCATTGGCAGAAAATTGTTCTCGGCTCAAGTTCACGGCCCAATCTAGAGCCGAAACCATCGAAGACGGATCCGCGATATTTTTTCCGGCAATATCCTTGGCGGTGCCATGCTCGACGCTGGTCCGAATAAACGGGAGACCGAGGGTTAGATGACATCCCGATTTGTGCTGATGAGCCATCTTAAATGGAATCAAGCCTTGATCGTGATAAGGACATACAAAAAAAGAATAACGAGACCAATTTTTTTGTAAAAATGCAGCGTCGGGTACCAAAGGCCCCTCGATCGGAAATTTATCCTTTTGCATTCGAGCGATCAAGGGTTCAAAGATCGAAGCTTCTTCGCTCCCAATGAGCCCGGATTCTCCAGCATGGGGATTGAGACCTAAGAGACCAATTTTGTTGGCGCCTTTCTTTTTGAGGTGGCCCGACATAGAATGCGCGGCCAAAAGCGCTGTCGTCAGGCGCCGCTCGGTGAGAAGCGCCGGAATCTGAGACAGTGGCCGATGTCCGGTCACCAGCAAAACGTTAAAGTGCTTTCCGAGAAACGTCATAAAAAGTTCTTTCGCTCCGGTCACGCGCGAGAGGATGTCGGTATGCCCAATATCTTTAAGTCCTGAATCCTGAATCAACGTCTTCGATAAGGGCGCTGTCACTAAAGCCTCTAGGTGTCCGTAGGTTGCGGCTTGTGCGGCGGAGTCCACCCACAGAGGAAGAGCGGTGGTACTACAAATATCAGCGATTTCCTTGTGAGAGCCAACGCCGCCCTTAAGCGCATCGGCCCAAGTCGTGTAGACCACACGGCTAAATTTTTTATCAATGAGTCGCAAATATTTTTTCGGAAATTGCGGAGATCTCCAGAGGAAGAAGTGAACATTTCTTTGCGGCCCTATTTTATAGAGAGCTTTTGCCGTGACCTCCGGTCCGATGCCGTCTTGATCACCCGTTGTAATGCCGATTCGAACTTCACTTCTTTTCATTGAATTTAACCACGAAACTTTTTCGCTTTTGATTGAGCCAATACTCCATTTGTTCTTTGTAACTTTTAACAAAGAGCATTTGGAAGATTTGCTGCTTGCGCCTTTCGAAGTCAGGATTGTTCACAACTTTTCGAGAATTCAATTTAAAGATGTGGAAACCCATCGGAGTTTCTACAATCGTACTCGTCTCACCGCTGCGTAAATTTGTGACCGCAGCTTCAATGGTGGGAAGCATTTCACCGGACTTAAAGACTCCGAAAGAATCATCCTTTTCCGACGGATTGAACTTTCGTTGAACCACAGTGAAAGACTGCCCCTGCAATGCCTTGAGAGCTTCTTGCGCGCGCTCCTGAGATTTTTTTCGTTGCTCCGAGTTTTTGGCGGGGAACAAAATATGCGACAAATTGTATTCAAAGGCTTGTCCTGAGGACGCCCCTTTATTGTTAGACATGTAGTGGTCCATAATATCTTCATCAGAGAGTTTGATTTTAGAAGAAACGTGGAAGCGCACGACCTCTTTGCGCGCCAAGTTTTTTCTTAGAAAGTTACGGTAATCCCTAAGTGTAAGCCCCTTGCTCGCAAGAAGTGAGGAAAGATGGGCCTCGCCCCCTTTGCCTTGGATTTCTTTATTTACAGCATCGTCGGTGATATTGATGCCCAGTTTTTTGGCCTCGGAGTCCATGAGCTTTTCGCCGATCATCCGCTCCACCAGTTTACTTTGGTCTTTAAGACTTTCCTCAATCGCAGACTCGTCGGGAAAGATCAAGTCGTCATAGAGCAAGCGGCTGCGCAATTGCTTTTGGTATTTTTCAATATCGGAATAGGTGATCATTTCTTCGTTCACGGTGACGTAGGTTCCGTCGATCAATTCAGCGGCCTGAGTTTGCGAAATCCCCGCGAAGAGGAACACTCCAAAAGTTATCATCCAAAAATTCATAAGCTCTCCTGGTACGCGGGATTCAATGACTCCAGTAGAGAAGCATCCACGACGATCTTCGACGTCTGAGTTTGTTCTTCAAGCCAGCGCTGGTAGGCGGCATTCAATCCATCTTCCTTAATAGCACGAATTATCTGTTCGCGAACCTCTTTCATCGGCGGAACGGGGGTTTTTTTAACCTCAATGACCTCGAAAAGGTGAAACCCCTGAGGGCTCTCAAAAATCTGAGAGCTGACGCCTCGGGGAAGCTTAAAGGCCGCGTCAATTACCGTAGAAGATCCTTTTTCTAGCCACCCCATGTCGCCCCCTCTCTGCGCTTCGGCCGAGAGAGAGTATTTACGAGCCACTTCGTAAAAAGGCATTTTTTGAGAGCGAATAAGCTGGAGGAGTTGTTGAGCGTCGTCCTTACTTTTCACAAACACCTGGCGTAAGTGGATTTTTTCACTGGCAAAGTGGTCTTTGTTTTTTTGATAATAAAGCTCAATGTCTTCGTCACGGACGGGGATTTTTTCTGCCAATAAAGTAAAAAGCTTCTGTTTCAGCTGAAGGAACCGGAGCGGTCGCTCGATTTCGGAAAGCGGGGCCGAGGCCAAGGGGAGCTTGGCCCAGTTCTCGACGAGGAGTTCTTCGATAATTTCTGCAGTCAGCTCTTTCTTAATTTTTTTAATACGGACGGGATCTTTGATTTCGACACTGTCGTATTCGGAAACTTTTGTGATCAGACGCTGTGAGTATTCGGTCGTCGTCAAATGGCGATCATTGACCGAAATGACGGGCTTACGAGACAGGGGCGACCAACACGCATTGAGAAGAATGGTAAATCCCAAATAAAAGAAAAACCGCATTCGGGGACAATACGTTGTTGAGACCGGAAATTCAATGGAAGGTTTGTCGAACGTTGTCCCAATTCGGGTGTTACTCAGGTGGATGGACCCGCTGAGGATGACGGGCCCACCGAGCTCAAAATGAGTTCTAGATTTTTTTATTCACTTGGATTTTATATTTGCTGCGTAAGCCACCGATAAATTTATCATAGGCCGCTTTTTTCTTTTCCTCTTGAACCGCTAATCTCAAGATGGAGCGGTCGGCATCAGCGAAAGGCTTTTTGCCTGTTAATTTCACGATAAAATAGCCGTAAGGGGTTTCTATGATATTGGAAATTTGTCCAACGCGCATCTGTACCGCAGCACGATAAAGTGCAGGGTGATGGGTCAGGCGCGTCTGCCAACCAATATCCCCACCCGTTTTGTTGGACATCACATCGTCGCTGTAAATCTTCACCAGATCTTCGAATTTACGATTGCTTTTCTTCACGTTGTCGTAGATTTCCTGAGCACGCTTTTTAGCTTCCGCTTTTTGCTCGGCAGTCACATCGGGGCGAACTTCAACCATGATATGGCTTGTACGAATTTCAGGATATTTTGCATAATAGCTTTTCATCTCGTTCTCGGAGACATCGATCTTGGCGACCTTAGGGCCCAACTCTTTTTCCACAAAGCCTTTATATAATTCTTGCTGCATTCGCTCTTTGATCTCGGGGTCGTTTTCAAGGCCTCGCTTTTGGGCCTCTTGCAAACCGACTTCGAAATTGATGAGGTCTTCGAGAAGAGTTTTTTTATCCGGAACTTCGATCATCTGCTCGGAGAGCGCTTGATGGCGTTCGTCTAACTCTTTGGCGGTGATTTCTTTGTTGCCGATTTTAGCAACGACTTGGGCCAAACTCAAAGAAGGCGCTAGGATTAAGATCATAAATGCAGAGAAAAGCTTCATTGCAAACTCCATGGTGAATGTACATAAATCTTACCAACCCACCTCCTGAGCGTCACCTCACAAGCCAGACTAAAGGATGTAAAGAACGGCCTAGTTATTTGGGATTTGAAAGACTTATGTTTGCGGAAATGGAGTTGAGCGGTTTTTTTCGAGATAGGAGAGGCAGATTTTTTTGTGGGCCTGGAGGGAGTCGGCGATTACTTGTTTTTTTTGCTCGAACTCGTCTGGGTTCGTCACGGTGATGGGCTCGCTCCAGCTCACCACGATTTTCGAAAATGGGAGTGGGATCTCCATCTTGTTCCACGATTTTTGAAGGACATACGTTTTGGAAGCGGCCATGGAAATTGTGTAGACCGGAGATCGAATCACGCGAGAGATTTCTAGAACACCTTGCTTCACTTGGTGTCTTGGGCCTCTCGGTCCATCCACCGCTACACTGGGGCGCCAACCCTCTTTGGACAATCTTAGGATACCTTTGAGAGCCCCTACGGCTCCCCTCGACGACGATCCGCGGGACACCTTCGATCCGCTCAGTTCGATCACTTTCGTAATCAGCTCTCCATCTTTACTGTGGGAAACCATTGCGGCTGCGTGATAAGGCTTTAGAAGGTGAAGTAAACCCACCTCTTCGCCATGCCAATGAGCGATGACGAAGATAGAATTTTCTTTAAGAGCTTTCTTTAAAGACTCAGATTCGAGGACTTCAACCGTCCAAGTCCACTGGAGAAGTTTATAGAATGCAAAAACAAAATAAGCGAACATGCCGTTCAATTTATAGCAAAGGTCGACCAAGCTGAATAGGGAAACTTATTCTTAAGGCTGAGAATCTTTGAGAACTTGCTTCAGCCGAGCTATATCTGAATTGAGATTTTGTACAATCGCATCCAGTCGAGATTCCTCAAAAACAACAAACGCCGTCTCCCCTGTAATAATGTAAGAAAGAGCGACACCACCCACAGTCACGACGGGCCAGCTTCGTAATCCTCGGGCAACGCGAGTCCCTAGTGATGGTGAGATGCGGGGTTCGACGATCAGGTGAGCGGCTTTGATTTCTCGCAATTCTTTAAGGCGTGCTCGTACGCGAAAGAGAGTCATGTCATCGCTCCGCAGAGTCTCGAGAAGATTTAAGCGGGTCTCTAAGCGTATTTCTTGATCGAGGTATTTCTCGATTTTTTCCAACCAAACTCGTTGTTCTATTGGCATTGCTGTGAGCTGAGCGGTCACTCGAGCTCCCGCCAGGGTAGAGCCAAAAACGGCAGGAATAGCGATAGCAACGGTAGTGCGATCAAGTCCTAAATGTTGATTTACAAAGCGGGAGGTTTCAATCGACGAGACAAGTATTGTAGATAAGGCGATCTGCGCTGCGATCTCTATGCGATTCAGATGGATCTGCTGCTCCAAATCTTTAAATGCAAGTTCTGTTGAGGACGGCACCATTTGGATTTCGGCTGCCCGTGCGCTACTGAATATGAGCAGCGTGGATAATGTGAGAGAACTGATTTTGTCGAACATAGTCTACTCCTTAATCGTCGACTCTTCCGGATAAAGAACCGCTCTTAAGCGATCGCGATCTTCTCTCAGTGAGATTAACTTTTCGTTGACCGCTTCGCGTCCCATATAAAGAACGACGACTTCCTCGTAGGTCGCCGCCAAAAGAGCCACGCCACCGACCATCATTACGCCGTGGGTGGCGAGTCGAAGTCCTCGGCGCATTTGGCGAGCGACTCGCACCATACGTTCGGGTTGGGTGAGAAGTTTGTGGTTACGAGCTTCGAGAGCATAACTATAATCGCGCTTCCGCACGGCTAAAAGCTGTTGCCGGTGCTCATTAAAATGAGGATCCACCGTACCCATGCGCCCCAGAGCTCTTGTAATGCCCGTTAAATTGGATTCGGCCCTCACAAACTCTCGTTCGAGTTTGTCGAATTCCGCAAACCAAGGGATGTTGTCCTGAGTGGCACGAGTGATTGCTCGATCCAAGGAGTAGCCCATGGCCCCAATGGCCGAATTTCGGACGAGGGTAAAGGGAATACTCCACGCAATTTGCGATTTATCTAAATCAAAATATTCATTTACAAATTGCGCTTGTTCGATGGACAGAATCGAGATTTCAATGATCGCGAGATCTTTAAGAAGGGCCGTCCGATTTTGCTCTTCTAAGGCCTCGAGTGGAAGTAAAACGTAATTTTCTTTTTGCTGGGTATGCACCGTAAATGGGAGCAGAAAGAATATCGTATAAAGTAAAGTTTGTTTCATAAAAAATCCCTTATTCAAGTTTTCCGTTTTGGTTTAAAGATTCAGTCATTGGTATTAAAAGTTCGAGCATTGTTAAGTAAGCCTGCTGCAAGTCGAGCGCGCCGTTCTTGTCGCGTGGAACTTGGTCCCCCGACAGGCCTCCTGTACAGTAGTAAAGATTTCGTGTTTTTCTCGGAGTTGCACTTTGTAATATCGCCGCCTCTCGGTCTTTTTGGGCCAGAGCAAGATCCCGACGGTAATCGTTGAGCTCCCGATGAAATCCCGAACGTCGAATCAAATCAATAAAAGGGGCATACTGCTCAGAGCAGTGATGGAGTTCTCCAGAAACGCTGACGGCGTCACAATTCTTTTTCGCCTCGAGGAAAGAACGAGTGAGACCGAGTACTTTATGTCTGCGAATAGGAAGGTGACGGCGGTGACTTGCTTCGGCTGTGCTCTCCGTGAGGTGGTGCATCTCTGCGGTCAACGCTTTTTGCGAAGCCTCGAGCTGAATCATTTTACAGGCCAAATTGTCCGCGAGAATTACTGTCGTAGGTACGCCCGCGACAACAAGCACCGGTTTTTTAATTTTGGGTTTCAGCCAAGAAAAAAAGTTTTGAAGGGGTCGGAGAGTCCACCGGCTTATAGGCCTAGCGATCAGCGCAGCGAGCTTACCGATCACAAAGCCACTGCCCACTTCCGTCGTGAGAGTTCCCTCGTAGTCGACGGCGAGGATTGCGCCTGCAAACTTTTGAAGATCTCTCGAGTTGGTGGTGTTTAAGCAGTGAATGGCTCCGTAAAGAAAACCTGTGGAACTGACAAAGTTCATGGCGTACATAGACCGAAACCAAGACTGAAAACTAAAGAAGCCCAAGTGAGACACTTGGAGGTAATCGCTCTTAAGGCCAACAATCGCATCAATCGGTTGATAAAGGCCATGGGCGTAGATTTCCGACCACGCCAATAACGAATCGGCCTGGTTGTATTTTTGAACTTCTCCGTTAGAACGAGTGTGACGAATTTGGTCGGAGAGTCGCCCCGCTTCGTAAGTCACCGCGTCTGTGGAGGGATGGGTGTTTCCCATTCCGGCGGCGGCACGATAAGCCCAGCACAAGCGAAGTGTCTGACGGTAGGAATTTTGATGAACATACTCGCGATAACGATGAAGGCGAGCCATAATTTCGGGGTGATTTCCCGAATAGTGATTAAGAACCTCTTGCTCTAAGGTCGTTTCTTGCTGTCGTAGAGCCATAAAGGCGTCTTCGCCCCGCAAAACGGAATTCGCCGAACAGAGCCAACTTGTGCAGCCATCGGCCGCGGCGACGGACGCCGTGGAAGCGAAAATAATCACTACAAGTAACCATAAATTAAGGACCATCGGAGAAGGCCATTACAGAATTTGTACCAACGCCGAATCTCAATAGTTCGATCTAGAGTTTAACCCCTGTTTACAATCCAGACAGGGGCTTTCGGGGAGTGACCTAAAAGAGCCTCTTGAGAGGTAAAAACTAAAGACAATTCACCACTTCTAAGGCCGCATTGAGTTGGTAGTCGCCAGTGGCGGGGGCCCGTTCCGCGCACTGAGAGAGCCTCTGGGCCTCTTCCTTTCTCGGTTGCTCCCAGGTTGTTAAGGGGACCTTTTGAGCATCGGGGAAAAGATCAAACTCTCTCGGCGCCCAACGATCGAGTTCGCTCATCCCCTTTTTTGCTGGGATGATAATGTCGGGATCAACCCCTTGTCCTTGAGTGGGCCGACCCGAAGGGCGATAGACTAATCCGGTGGTCATAGCCATATGAGTTCCTAGGGGGTCTCCATCAAAGGGAACGACATCCTGCATGGAACCCTTCCCAAACGTTTTCTCACCGACGATCCAAGCGCGTTGATAATCTTGAAGTCCTCCCGCGAGCATTTCCGTGGCGCTGGCAGAAACTTCGTTCACCAAAATGACGAGAGGAATATCGCGCAGTTGCTGAGTCTCTGTCGCGGGTGTTCCCGTGGCATTTCCTCCGAGGATTAAATCGGAGGACGAACCGTTCTTTTGCATCGATTTTCCGGCGAAAAGTTTTCCAACGCAATCTCCCTCACTGACAAAGCCGCCTAAGTTGTTTCGCACGTCCAACACGAGGGCTTGGGCTCCTTGCTGAAGCATCTTTACGGAATATTCTTTGATCGATGCGCAAGCGTTTTCGTCATGGAAAGTAAATAAAGAAACGACTCCTACCTTTTTGGTTCCCACTTCCAAAAGTCGCGATTTTGTATTTTTTAATGTGAAAGGTTTGCGTCGAACTGTCGTTTCGAAGATTTCACCATCACGCTTGAGTTTGAGAGTGACGGGAGTATCCACTTCACCCAGAAGTCTTTTGATCACCTCATCGATTTTAAAAGAAAAGTTGATCTCTTCACCATTGATCGCAAGAATCTGATCGCGCTGTTGAAAGCCCGCCGCTTCTGCCGCCCCTCCAGGAATGATTTCTCTCAAATCGTAACCGGTGTTGGTGTAGTGAACGAGCACGCCGACGCCAATGACTTCTTTTTCGGTTTTATCATTGCTCATGGACGAGGGCTGGAGAAAGGCATGAGGATCTTGGGTGGTGAGCTGACCCGTGATGGCAGTGCCCACGATCATTGGATCTGGAACCGAGGCTGGGACGGTTTTCCGTAAGTCACGAATCAGGCTCGCAAAAGAGAAAGGCTTGTCTCCACCGTTTTTGTATTTATTTTGAATCGCAACCGATGCGGAGAAAAGGGCGTTTCGCATTTCGCCTTTAAGAGTGAGAGATTCTTTAAGGCTCGTCACCGTGACGGGCTTTACTTGTTCGACAAGGAAAAGTTCCCCAAAGTTTTGCAGCTTTTTGTAATGGGCAGAGTAACGGTTGAAGTATTCCAAAGAGACT
This sequence comes from Bdellovibrionales bacterium, assembly GCA_019750295.1. NCBI lineage: Bacteria > Pseudomonadati > Bdellovibrionota > Bdellovibrionia > Bdellovibrionales > Bdellovibrionales bacterium. The sequence goes on from JAIEOS010000048.1 coordinate 21,678, forward strand.
AAGGCTTGGACCGGCTCAGAAAGTCGAGCGGCGGCATTAAAGCCTTCCACACAAGAGAGAGTAAAAGAATCCTTGATCTCGAAACATTTCACGGGATTAAAATAAAGATCTGAGTTTTCAAAAGTGATGCGTGAAGTTTTCCAGTGATCGTAAACTTGTGATGAGTTCGCGGTTACGGAAATCGACAAAAGCACGAAAGACGAAAAAATAAACCCCTTAAATGACATTGCATCCCCTATTCGTACGCCCCCAACCATGACTTACCGTTTTGATTCACAGAGATGAAGGGGAATAAGGGGACGGTTTTTAATAGAAAGGTTTACAGACTAATAATGCAAGGCCCGTGAAATATTTCAGGACATAGAAAGATCCAAAGCGCTAGGCTTTGGATCTTAACAACAGTCTTAGTGTTTGATGTTCTTAAATTCCTCAGTGAGTGCGGGAGCAATACTTTGGATATCGCCGACCAACCCGTAGGTCGCCTTTTGGAAGATCGGAGCTTTGTCATCGTTATTGATCGCAACGATCACCTTGCTCGATGCCATGCCGGCCAAATGCTGGATGGCTCCAGAAATTCCTGCAGCGATATATAGACTTGGCGCCACCGTTTTTCCAGTTTGTCCCACCTGCATCGAGTGAGGAAGACTCCACTCGTCCACCACGGCGCGAGAAGCTCCCACCGTCGCATGGAGAGGTTCGGCCATGTCGTGTAACAATTTAAAATTGTCGGCGGTTTTTAATCCCCGGCCTCCCGAAATAATCACATTGGCTTCGGTGAGATCTAAAGTTTTTGAAGCGCTTTTCTCTTGAGCCTTGAGTTGGGCTTTGGGTGCGGCAGCCGTGATGCTGACAATCTCCGGTGTTCCACTCTTACCTGCGTCCTTCACTTCGAGTTGATTGGGTCGAGCTAAAATAATTTTAACCGGTGTATCACCAAAAGAAACCGTGGCCATGGCTTTTCCGGCATAAACCGGGCGGCGGACCACCAATGGAGCTAATGTGAGCTCTGTCACATCACTGATAAATGCGCCATCGCAACGAACCGTGAGGCGTGCAAAAAAATCGCGAGTGAGAGTGTTGGAAGATCCTAAAATGATCTCGGGCTTTTCCGCTTGAAAAACCTGATGAGCCACATCGAGCAATTGCTCGGGATGAGGCTGGGTGACGTCCTCAGCGGCGTAATGCTTTTTTACGCCCCATGGGCCGAGGGGTAAACTTTTGGCGCCGGCACCGTAAGCGAACGTTGTCACTTCGCTCGCGGAACTCGCTGCTGACAACAACTCCAAAGAGCTTTGCTTAATTTCGCCATTCACATGTTCAACAAAGATACTTACTTTCATGTTTAATCCTTTTTATAAAACTTTGGCTTCTTCTCTCAACAGGCGAACGAGTTCTTTCGCTTGTTGAGCCGGCTCACCTGTAATCATTTTTACAGCGGGACGCGCGGGAGGCATTTGCAGGGAGGTGAAACGCACTTTGACATTGTCGGCCGATAAGCCGAGCTCTGCCAATGGAATTTCTATGACGGGCTTCTTCTTGGCTTTCATGATTCCAGGGAGACTCGCAAAACGAGGTTTGTTAAGACCTTTGTTTGCGGCAATGAGGGCCGGGTATGAGGATTCGTAGCTTTCGACCCCTCCGCCTTCCACTTCACGCTTCGCTGTGAATTTATCCGCGGAATACTCCATAGCATTGACCACCGATACGTGGGGGATCGCTAAAATTTCGGCGAGCATCTGGCTTGTTGCAGAGACGTTGCCATCGATTCCGAGTTTCCCTGTAAAGATCATATGAAAATCGCCGTTCTTTTTGATCGCGGCGGCCAAGGCTTTTGCGGTCGTCAGCGAGTCCAAGGCCGTTGGTGTATCGATGAGGATCGAATCATCCACGCCCATGGCCATAGCTGTGAGTAAAGAATTGTTCACGCGCGCCTTAGGGCCGAGGCAAATGGCCGTCAATTGAGCCGAGGGGTTTTTTTCTTTGAGGCGTATGGCCTCTTCGATGGCGAATTCATCGTAAGGGTTGATGATCCACTTAACCCCACCTTCGTCGATGCCATCGCCCGAGCCTGAAATTTTTATTCGGGTATCAGTGTCTGGAACCTGCTTAATGCACACATAAACACGCACGCGTCCTCCTCAGTAGTAATGTTGGTATATATCCCAAAAAAGACTCTATTAATAAAGCAAAGAACGCGAAGATCAGATGCGGAGCCCCAATTGCCTCGAAAGAGAGACAGAATGAGTCAAAAGAGTTAGTTTATGAGTATTGAAAGTGAAATGATTATCTAAGGAGCTAGTGCAATGAGCCTTTTGCGGTCGTCGATCGGGCGAAAAATGATCATGGGAATATGTGGATTGGTGTGGACAGGCTTTGTGTTTGGTCACATGGCCGGAAACATGCTGATTTTGGTGAGCGCGGAAGCGTACAACAAGTACGGACACGCCATCGTATCTAATAAAATTTTACTTTACGGAACCGAGGTGATCCTGCTTGCAGCCATCATCGGTCACGTGGTGATTGGTGCTTGGTTAACCATCGAAAACCGCCGCGCTAAACCGATCAAGTACGCGGTCAATCCCTCCGCCGCTAAACGCGCGACACCGGCTTCCAAAACGATGGCTTACCAGGGCTCGATCATTTTGTTCTTTATTATTTATCATCTCATTACTTTTAAGTACGGAACTCATTACGACGTGACTTACGACGGAGTGGTGATGCGCGATTTAAGCCGCCTGCTGTTTGAAGTGTTTGCGAATCCCGCATACGTGGTCGGCTACATCGTTTGTTTGCTTATTCTCGGCTATCACTTGAGTCACGGTGTGTCCTCGGTGTTTCAATCTTTAGGATTTAATCACCCGGCTTACACGCCGACGATTCGTAAAATCGGGATCGTGTATGCCATTGTTGTTGCCGGCGGATTTATCTCTCAACCTCTTTACGTAATTTTGAACTCTTAGGAGAAGCCATGAAACTAGACGCAAAAATTCCAGAAGGCTCCATAGATAAAAAATGGGAACAACATAAGTTCCAAATGAAACTCGTTAACCCTGCGAACCGCCGCAAATACACGGTGATCGTTGTTGGAACCGGCCTTGCTGGCGGAGCCGCCGCCGCTTCTCTTGGTGAAATGGGCTACAATGTTCTTAGTTTTTGCATTCAAGATTCCGCTCGACGCGCGCACTCGATCGCCGCTCAAGGTGGAATTAACGCCGCAAAAAACTACCCGAACGATGGCGATTCGATCTACAGATTATTTTATGACACGCTCAAGGGTGGAGACTACCGTTCTCGTGAAGCGAACGTGTATCGTTTGGCCGAGATTTCTCAAAACATTATCGATCAATGTGTCGCTCAAGGCGTTCCTTTTGCCCGTGATTACGGCGGTCTTTTAGACAATCGCTCCTTCGGCGGAGCTCAAGTGTCGCGAACGTTCTACGCGCGCGGACAAACAGGTCAGCAGCTCCTCCTCGGTGCGTATTCGGCTTTGATGCGCCAAACGGAACTGGGCCGAGTGAAAATGCACAGCCGCCGCGAGATGCTCGATGTTGTCGTCGCTGACGGGCGCGCTCGTGGGATCACGGTTCGTAATCTTGTGACTGGCGAAATCGAATCTTATACTGCGGACGCCGTGATTCTCGCTACGGGCGGTTACGGAAACGTTTTCTATCTTTCGACAAACGCAATGAACTCCAACGTCACAGCGGCTTGGAGATGTCATAAAAAAGGCGCACTTTTTGCGAACCCTTGCTTTACGCAAATTCACCCGACATGTATTCCGGTCTCTGGGGACTATCAGTCGAAGCTGACGTTAATGTCAGAGTCTTTGCGGAACGATGGTCGGGTGTGGGTGCCCAAAGAAAAAGGCGACAAACGGCCGCCGCAACAAATCCCAGAGTCAGAGCGCGATTATTATCTCGAAAGAATCTACCCGAGCTTTGGAAACTTAGCTCCGCGAGACATCGCTTCTCGCCAAGCGAAGTTTCGCGTGGATGAGGGACGAGGCGTAGGCGTGACCGGTAAAGCGGTCTATCTCGACTTCCGCGATGCGATTCAGCGCTTAGGGAAAGATAAAGTTTCTGAAAAGTACGGGAACCTCTTCCAGATGTACGCGAAAATTGCGGGAGAAGATCCTTACGAAACTCCGATGAGAATTTATCCTGCCGTTCACTACACGATGGGTGGCCTATGGGTCGATTATAACCTACAGAGCACCATTCCTGGATTGTTTGTTGGTGGAGAAGCCAACTTCTCGGATCACGGAGCGAACCGTCTCGGCGCTTCGGCACTCATGCAAGGTCTTGCCGATGGATATTTTGTTCTTCCGTACTCCATTGGAAACTACCTCGGTGGTGAGGGCTCCAAGCTCTCTAGAATTAGCGAGAAAGACGAAATCTTCCAACAATCTAAAAAGCAATCTTCAGAGCAGTTGGATCGGTTGTTGAGTATTAACGGCAATCGCACTGTGGACGATTTCCATAAGGAACTGGGTCACATCATGTGGGAGCAGGTGGGCATGTCGCGAAGTGCGACGGGCCTAAATAAAGCGCTCAAAGATATCCCACAGCTTCGTGAGGACTTCTGGAAAAATGTTAAAATTTTAGGAACTAAAGACTACGTCAATCAAGAGCTCGAAAAAGCAGGTCGCGTGGCAGACTTCCTTGAGCTGGGCGAACTGATGGCGCGCGATGCTCTCACTCGCGAGGAGTCCTGTGGTGGACACTTCCGCGAAGAGCACCAAACACCAGACAACGAAGCTCAGCGCGACGATGTGAACTATGCGCACGTTGCCGCCTGGGAATACAAAGGTGTGGGTCAGACCGAGCGTCACATCGAAGAATTAAAGTTCGAAAACGTTAAACCTTCAGCGCGAAGCTACAAGTAGGAGCGAAAGATGTCTGCAAACATGACTTTAAAATTAAAAATTTGGCGTCAGAAAAATGCTCAAGATCAAGGTCACTTTATGGATTTCGAAGCTAAAAATGTGACGGAGCATATGTCCTTTCTCGAAATGATGGACGTTGTGAATCAGCAGCTCATTCTCGCGGGGAAAGATCCCATTGAATTTGATCACGACTGTCGCGAAGGCATCTGTGGATCGTGTTCGATGGTGATTAATGGATCGGCTCACGGTCCGGATCGTGGGACAACGACCTGCCAACTTCACATGCGTCGCTTTAAAGACGGTGACACTATTGTCATCGAGCCTTTCCGCGCGCGCGCTTTCCCAGTGATTAAAGATTTAAAGGTCGATCGCTCTAACTTAGATAAAATTATTCAAGCGGGTGGATACGTTTCTGTGAACACAGGCAATGCGCAAGATGCGAACGCCCTCCCCGTTCCTAAGGAAAACGCCGATCTCGCTTTTGAGTCTGCGGCATGTATCGGTTGCGGAGCGTGTGTTGCGGCCTGTGCGAATTCGGCGGCGATGCTTTTTACTGGAGCGAAGATTTCTCATTTGGGTCTTCTTCCACAGGGTCAGCCCGAGCGCAAACAGCGCGTGCTCAACATGGTACAAACGATGGACGAGTTGGGATTTGGAAACTGCTCCAACACGGGTTCGTGTGAAAGAGCTTGCCCGAAAGAGATCAAGCTCGAAAGCATGGCCCGCATGAATCGCGACTTCTTCAAAGCCACGATGACCAAGCGCCCAGACAAAAAAGTCACCGGCGGCTTCTAAAAAGGTACCCGGTACCTTTTACGGATGCGCCGCATCTCTCACTTCACAGAATCTCAAATTAAAAAGGCGTCCTGGAGACGCCTTTTTTCATTATAGATATCTTTGCATTCGTGTTGGACTTACAGCGAACGTGAGTCGGTCAAGGTGACCACCACGTTGTTGTTGCGAAGACAAACTCCGTCGTACTGACTGATGTCGACAGTGATGTTTTGGTTAAGAGAGCTAAAATATCTTTTATTTTGGTCCATAGCTCCATTGCAGTCTGTGAATTCGAAGAGTTTTTGACGGTTCACACGAGCAAAGAGCCCTTGGTCTAAACTTTTTCGATCAAAGAGGATCGTGATGTTCTCACCGTAATTCACAGGGTATCCCATCATGGGTTCAAATGAACCGTTCGTTAAAGATGCTAAGCAATGACGGGCGTAGCGAGCAAACGGACAACTGGGAGGGAGTTGCTTCGAATCACTGAATCGACCAATTTCTATAACGCTTTTGTAGGTACTGGTTTTGTCGATAACGTTGATGGAATCGACACTTCCTTCGAAATTGTGTGCGGTCGCTGTTGAGATCAATAGATATACAAATAGAAACGATAGAGTTTTCATTAGACTTCCTTTTTTTTGCGAAACTAATGGAGAACAGAGGGTAAGGTAAGGATAATTGCGCGGCGTGTAAATTTTGGAGGCCCCTAGGAATTCATCCCGAGCTCGCCTCGTAGGGTTCCCTCTACGTGGTCTTTAGGAACTCATCGAGCTTTTCGTTCACAACATCGGGGAAATCGAGCTGCACGCAGTGGGACGCGCTGGGAACGATAAATAATTCTGCATTATTAAGAAGATCACGCATCTGCTCCTGCATCTCTCGCGGTGTGAGAGCGTCGTTTTCACCGGCAATAATAAGAGTTTTAGCATTCACGAGAGGGAGCTGATCTAAACTGTAGTGCGAGATCAGTTGCTCAAATAAAGTGATGAATACCCGAACATCAATATTGGCCACCCCTTGCGCGTAGATCTCGATGTCCTTCATCGCGGTTTTTTGAATATTGAATCCTCCGACGAGGGAACTTAAAAATACCGAAATGGGATTTGTCGCGCCCATTTTCCAGAGCGAGGTCACGATTTCGGGATAGGCGTTGTAGGCTTTTTTTGCGTACCTAAATACATCCTTAAGCACATCGGCACTGGCCAACTGAGCAAACGGATTACTAAAGAAGCCACTGATAAATGTTAAACTTCTAAATCGTTCAGGATTTAACAAATAGGCTTGAAGTGCGACTTCGCAACCAAAGCTATGTCCAATAAAATCCGCCTTTTCGATCTTAAGATGATCGCAAAGAGCGTGGAGATCTTTCGCCAAAGCTTCGAGGCTTAAATTCTTCTTATTTGAGGGAATTTCGGAAAAATGATGTCCGCGAAAATCCACCATGATGGTCTGATAATTTTGAGAAAAATATTGGATTTGAGGATTCCAATGATTCATCAGGCAGGCGATTCCGTAAACAAAAACTAAGGGCTTTCCTTGCCCACGCACTTCATAATACAAGCGTGTGCCATCAAAACTTTCGAAAGTGCCAGAGGTTTTTTCGATAAACGTCATAGGCTGATAAAATCCACTGCAATGACAGTATTGTAAATAGAAATTTTATCTCCCTTAGCGAGGGTTTTTGAAGATTTCGATTGAGAGTTAATTTTTACAATTTGAGGATAGTCGGTTTTAAATCTAGGACCTTTTGTTCCGGGAACAATTTCAAAAGCGATGTCGGGACACTTCGGTTCGAAAATTTGGAGATCGTCGCTTTCGCCACCGGCTTTGCGGGGTCCGTACTCTAACACCCATTTCTCGCCGACCTGAACTCCAGCGGCAAATTTAAAGACAGGAATCGGAGTGAACGCGACGAGTTCCATCGGACCGTTTTTCACCTTATCCAGAGCCGAAAGGAGCGTTTGATTCAGCTGGGGCTTCCAGTATGTGGCGATAGAGCCGACGCGGAACTGAGTAATTCCTATATCTATGAGATCACCCTCGGTGAGCTCAAAAATACTGATGGGTTTCCCGTTGACGAAGACCCCGTTTTTCGATTCGTTATCGACAAGGCGCCATCCGGAGCCCTCCTGAAACTGAAAAATTGCGTGTATTTTCGACATTTTAGCATCATCAAAGGTAATATCTGCGTCCCGCCCGAGGGTGGTGGTGGTGTCGAGGGTTAAAGTTTCTCCGTAGCGAGCTCCGGAAAGAATCTGAATGGTGATGCTCATAGGGCCATTTTCGCCAATTCTATAAGCAAATTCAATGGACTTCGCGGTCCGGGTCGTGCTAACAAGTGCCTACCTTGCTCTAGAATAAAAATCGCGGGGATCGACACTCCATAATCGGTCTACAACTAGCGATCATCGTCTAGGGCTTTAACCGAAAGGAAAACAGAATGTTTGAACTCAAGTCCGAATCCGTCATCCGTCCTTACGAAGCCATCATTTTAATGGATCCTAATACTTCTGAAGATGAGCAAAAGTCTCTTTTTCAAAAGAACAAAAAGACTATCGAAAGCTTTAAGGGACAAATGCACAACGTTGATACTTGGGGCACTCGCAAACTTGCCAATAACATCGATAAATTGACTCGCGCGGTTTACTTCCACTGCACATTCACAGCGGGACCTGATGCGATCAACGAGCTTGAGCGTACAATGCGCATTAACGACAAAGTTCTTCGCTTTATGCACACTCGTCTTCCTGACACGACAGAGCTCAACAGCTACCTTACAAAATTTAAAGAAGCGTTGATCGAACGCAAAGAGCGTGACGCAAAACGAGCTCTTGCTAAAGCTAAAAAACCAATGCGCTAGTCGCGCATTTCGGTTGAGGAAGTCTCGTGCCCACTAAAAAGACCGTAGGCCTTTTTGTATTTGGTTCGCTCATGGTGACAGCGCTGACATCCAGCTTTGTCCTGTTAGCTCCATTGGCCGCGCGGTTTCTACGATTGCAGTTTGGGCGTTGGCCTTATTGGCTTTTTGCGACGAGTTCGTCGCTGGCGCTGTTAGCGTTTGTTCCCCAGTGGGCATTCTATCAAGCGGTTGTACTTTTACTCGTGGGAATTTTTGCGGATCTTGAAGAGCACAAGTTCCCCCTGTTTTACACCGCGATTTCGTCAGTTTCGCTCACCGTTTTAAGTTTACTTTTAATGTTAACAGCATGGGCGAAGTACAAACAGACGACGCTCATTCCGTTTCTCAAGCAGCACATTAATAACTCATTGGAGATGGCGCAGAAGTTACCCAACTTCGATATGAAGGCTGTGGATGTTCAACAGATCATTCTTTTGGTTCCTGCGATCACATCCATCGGTCTTATGATCTTAGTATTTTTAAGCATCGTCTTTGTAAAGCCACAGACAAAGTCCCAACGACTGACAGAATTCCGAGTGCCTGATCATGTCATTTGGGCCCTGATCTTATCCACGGCGGGAGTTTTTCTCTTAAAAACGCCAGAGTACATTACAGCACAGAAGATCTGTCTGAATACCCTGTATGTGGTTGTGGCTGGATATTATTTTCAGGGTTTATCTATCGTAGGATTCTTTTTTAATAAAATGCGGATCAATTATTTTTTGAAAGCCGGCCTGTTTTTCATCCTTGGCGTGCACCTTTTTGTGTTTATCGTCGGGTTAGGCTTGTCAGATCTCTGGTTTAATTATAGATCAAGATGGTACAAAAAAGAAGTTGTGAACCGCCCTTCAGAGGAGCCATAAAATGAAAGTCGTTTTAAAGAAAGAAGTGAGAGATTTAGGCCGAACTGGTGATCTCGTTAACGTTAAGGAAGGTTATGCCCGTAATTTTCTTTTCCCTCGCAATTTGGCAGTTGTCGCCACCGAAGGGAACGTCAAAGAGCTTGAGCACTGGAAGCGCGTTACTGATGCTCGCAAAGCCACTGAAAAGAAAGAAAAGGCTCAGCTTTTAGATACCGTTAAAAAGACAACGGTCACTTTCAAAATGGCAGCGGGAGAAAAAGATAAACTCTTTGGATCTGTGACCTCTAAAGACATCGCGGATCAACTCGCAAAACAAGGCTACTCGATCGATAAAAAAGATATTTCTATCCCTGAGCCTATTAAGGTTTTGGGACAGCACAAAGCTCTCATCAAGTTCGCCGAAGATCTCCAAGCAGAGATCGCAGTTTCTGTCGAGCGCACTGAAGAAGCTAAGGCTTAAGTTATCGTCCGTCCCAACTATCCATAGTCATCCTGAGCGAAAGCGAAGGATCTCAAAAAAGGCAGCTCGTGAGGCTGCCTTTTTTATCTTAATCTTTAGGAAATTGGTCTACTCAAGGTCAATGACGTTACTGAGAGCGCCAGGATCAGTCCTGCGCTCAAGCACTGGCAACATTCGATGAAAATGAACGAGCTGTCGAATTCGACTTTTCAAAATCTTTCGAAGATCATTTTTGAGTCTCTCCGAGGTTAAAGGAATAGGTTCTAAATAAGGAATTTCGATCACCGCTTTTGAAAGAGTCATTGTCACCTTGCTTCCAGTCACGACGACTTGGAGTGGAGAGACAGAGGTCTCGATTTGCTCTAAGGCCTCATTGAGCCACTTGAGCTGGATCAAAAACCGCCGAGCTTCGACCAGGGATTTTGCGGGATTCAATTCAAAATACGATTCAAGTCCGTAGGCCTCGACCTCATCGGAGCGGAAATAGGATTGATAGATCTTAGGTAAGATGTCGCTCAAGATGTCCCCGGAGTTTCGAGGACGAAATTCGATCATTCGCCCGTTATCGATGAGATCGGGGTTGCTGGCACGGTAACGCGCCCATCGCGCCCCCGTGGATCCATGAACAATTTCGTGGACGATCACACGCACTCCCTCGGGGGAGAGCCATTGGGATTCGGTGGAGGATAAATAATCGTTGCGGAGAACGATGCGTCTCCCCCGAGCGTAACCCGCCGCATGTTCTAATGTTTTATCGATAAGACCGTCCGAAAACGTAAAGCTTAAATCCCAGCGTTTTTGCCGGCGGCCCAATAAACGCAAGAGCGGATCTTGCGAGTTTTCAGAAACTCTCTCGATCGATAAGATCAGGACATCGCCTTGAGGCATCAACAGGATTTCTCCTCCCAAAGACTCAATCCGACGAGCGTGTTCCAAGGCGTCTTTTATAATTCCTAATTTAGAGTAAAGAAGTTGATGATTGAGAAGAAGCTCCACTGGAATTTTGAGATTTGTCAGCTGATTTCCATTCGTAATTGTAGGTGTAATCTGCTGGCGAGCATGATCGGGCTCAGACGCATTAAAACGATTTTGGAATAACAACTCTACGCCCCACTGCTCTTGAAAATTCCTCAGCAAACGGGCGGTGGGAGAATCCCACCGGCTAAACATCGAAAATCGAATTTGGCCGACGGCGTTTCGATCCTTGGCTTCACCGTGACCCACAAAAAGACGATGGCGGGCAAGAGTTTCTCGGAGCTCAAAAGGTGAAATCACATAATGGAATCCGGCCGAGGGATACTTGGTGAATAAGTCCACGCATCGAGACTGGGCGGGGGCATTTTCTGCAATCAATGTAAAGACTGCCATGACTGGCAAAAGACTCAACACAAGTCTCTGGTAGAAACCAATAAACCAACGCGTTTTCATATGGCCGGAGAGGGATGCAATCCCTCCGCCAGAAAATTAAGGATTAGAATTGGACCCCGGGGCCCAGTTTCTGACTTTACCGCCCGACGGTGGGTTGTTTCCCGGGCCGGGTCTGCCGCCGCCAGCGCCGTAAGGAGAAGAGTTGTCAGGTGGAATATACGGCTCGTCTTGCCATTCTGTAAAATGACCGTGAGCTGCTTGCCACTTGAGTTTCACATCGCCGACCGGACCGTTCCTGTGTTTACGAATGAGAAGATCCGCTTGGCCTTTGATATCTTGATTTTCAGGATCGTAATACTCTTCGCGATAAAGCATCATAATCAAGTCTGCATCTTGTTCGATGGAGCCTGATTCCCGCAGATCCGAAAGCACCGGCTTCTTCATATCTCCCTGACGACCTTCCACGCCCCGGTTGAGCTGAGCGAGGGCGATCACAGGAATGCGTAATTCTTTGGCAATACTTTTCAAACTCTTCGAAATCTCGGCAACGACCCGTTCACGGCTTTCGTTACGACCAGGGAGACCCATAATCTGTAAGTAATCGATGACGATCATGTCTAAGCCCAATTGGGTCTTTAAACGACGAGCCTTGGATCGGATTTCGTAAGGAGAGATCGAGCTGGTGTCATCGATGTAAAGTTGCGTGTCGGCCAGTGCAGAGGCTTTATCGATCAATCGCGGCCAGTCAGAGTCTCTGATGCGACCGACTCGGAGATCCGACATATTCACCTGCGCCTCAGACGCCAACATTCTCATCATTAACTGCTCGCGCGCCATCTCCACCGAGAAGTACGCAACGCTCTTCTTTTCTTTGAGGGCGGCGTGAAGCGCAATGTTCAAGCTAAACGCTGTTTTTCCCATCGACGGACGAGCCGCGACGATGACCAAATCGCCGGGCTGGAATCCCGCCGTCATCCGATCGAGTGTGGCAAATCCCGACGAGATTCCCGTGATCTCCTGCTGACGACTGGCCAGTTCGGTGATGCGATCAATACTGATCTTAATGAGCTCAGAGGCGCTCATGAGATTATTTTTGGTATCTTTTTGCTCCGTAATTTTAAAAATCTTGGCTTCCACAGAATCGACGAAGAGATCGAGGGACTCGTAGGACTGCTCGTAAGCCTGAGTCATGATCTCGGCGTTGGCATTAATGAGCTTCCTTAAAAGGGACTTTTCCTTAACGATTGTGGCATATCCTCGAATATTGATCGCCGCTGGGACTTGGTTGAGGATCTCGGCCAGTGCGCTGGCGCCACCGATGGAGTCCAATTCTTTCTTTATCGAGAGATGGTTGGACACCGTAATAATATCGACCGGCTGGCTCTTCGCCTGGAGCTCTTGCACCGCCTGATAGATTTTTTGATGAGCTAACTTGTAGAAATCTTCGGGGCCGAGGATGTCAGAGACGACATCGTAAGTTTCCGGCTCGACGAGAATACCGCCAATAATCGATACTTCTGCTTCTAAATTATGTGGCGGCACCTTGAGATTCATTTGATTCCCCAAAAAGTAATAATTTGCGAGGCTGATCTAGATGCCGTATTCGAACTCGCTGATGAATTAACTAAGGATGTTTTTTACATCTATCTTATATGTGTCGATTTTTTTCTTAAGCGTGTTGCGGTTAATACCCAAAAGACGAGCGGTCTTTACTTGGTTTCCGCGATTTTGTCTTAAAGACAGCTCGATCAATGGCTTTTCAACTTGCTCAAGGATGATCTTGTGTAAGTCGTTAAGTTCAACATCAGCCTCTTTTTGTTGGCGAAAAAGTATTTCGAGTTTGCTTTTAACTAAACTTTCCAAGCTCACAGCTTGAAGGTTTGCAACTAAAAGATTTTCTGAGTGATTTAATTCCATGCGTCCCGTCCCCAAAAGATTAAGGTTTCTCTGAATTTTTAAAACAGAAGAAACTTTTAAAGTTTAAGTGCCCTACATATCAATAAAAAAATTTTGTTTTTCCGGTGCGTAATAAAAAAACAGGACCAAAAGCGGTGAAAACATAATTTTCGCCTCATTTAAAATTAGGAATGGCATTTTTTGGGGTTGACTTAAGTTCAGTCGAGGATTTGAGGACGGGCGATCATAAAAATATTCAGTAACTAAGTCGAGCCTCGCGACTCACTCATTCCCTTTCGCGCAAAGCCTTCCTAAAATATATAAATGAAGACATCACAGGTTCGATCACTCGTCGTTGGTATTTCTTTTTTTGCATCTGCGCTATTTATTGCGCTTTCTCTTTGGAGCTACAATCCAGAGGATCCCTCACTCAATTCGATTGGACATCGCCAAACCGCAACTAATGTTTGCGGTCTGTTTGGCAGCTTCCTCTCGGACATGGCGCTTCAGCTGTTCGGAATTACTGCCTGGGCCGGTGTGGCGATTTTATTTTATTTTGGCTGGCAGAGTGTGCGCGCAAAGCCGCTCTCACAGCTCGAGAGAGGGATTTGGGGAGCCGCATTTATTTTAGTTTCGGCGAGTTTGTTGTCGCTGCATTTTAGCAACACCTTATTTTTTAAAAATCAAATTTATATCGGCGGAGTGATTGGGCACTTTCTCCAATTTCAACTGCGTCGTTTATTTAATGACGTGGGCGTCGCGTTGATTTTGTGGACGGGTTTTCTCATACTGATCTCGATTGCGTTCCATAGCCAGATGCTTCAGCTCAAAGATACCTCCGAGGATTATTTTGTTCCGCTTTTGAAAGCGGCGTGGAAAAAAATAAAGTCTTTCCGCTTCCAAGCGCCGGAACGCAAGGCTCAGATGGTGATCCATCGACAAGAGGCTCCAGCGCAGAATGCTAAACTCCGTGCGGCAGACATCGCTTCCGCGAAAGTTGCGTCGCCGGTCGTCGAAGACATGGACGCCGATGAGGAGGAGATCACCGAGGACGACGCGGAAGATCTCGAAGTCATGGACACCGCAGAAGCCGGTCCGAGTGCGCCTGAGCCGCTCAAGCGTCGCAAGGTCGATCTCAAGCGGAAAATCCAAAGACGAATTGCCAACTGGAAACTCCCAGAGCTGGGCATGCTCGAGGACCCTCCCGAAACGCGTTATCGCGTGGATGAAAAAGAAATTAAAACCAAGTCCACCCTTCTTATGGACAAGTTGGGTCAATTCTCCGTGAAGGGCGAAGTGAAGGGGGCCAAGCCAGGTCCCGCCGTCACTCTATTTGAATTTAAACCTAACGCTGATGTGAAAATCAGTAAGATCACAGAGCTCGCGGATGATTTATCATTAGCGTTGAGCAGTGAGTCGGTTCGTATTATTGCGCCCATTCCCGGTCGGGATGTGGTGGGAATTGAAACTTCAAACAGTCACCGCGAGACGGTCTACTTAAAGGACGTCATTGCCCTTGATGAATTCTGGGCGGATGACATGAAATTACCGATGGCTCTCGGTCGTCAAGCCGACGGTGTCCCCAAAGTTGTCGACCTTAGAAAAATGCCTCACTTGCTTGTGGCGGGGACAACGGGCTCCGGAAAATCGGTTTTTGTGGTGTGTGCCCTCACGGGACTTCTGTTTAAGCACTCTCCGGAAACACTCCGATTGATCTTAGTGGATCCTAAGCAAGTGGATCTTGCCGCGTTTGCAAACGTGCCTCATCTCTTGTTGCCGCTCGTCTCGGATGCGAAGAAAGCGGTGAATGCGCTGAACTGGGCCGTGCGCGAAATGGAAAAACGCTATCGCTCGATGGCCAAATTTGGAGCCCGCGGTATCGAAGCCTTTAACGAGAAAGTCGCTGCACTTCCGAAAGACCAACAAGAGATGCACGAAGCGCAGAATCAAGCGACCGAAAAGCTCATTGAGTCTTATTACTACACGCCTCAGCCCTATATCGTTATCGTGGTCGAAGAATTTGGCGACTTAATGTCAGTTGATAAGGTGAATGTGGAGCAAGCGGTGGTCCGTTTGGCTCAAATGGCGCGAGCCAGTGGAATCCATTTACTCCTCGCGATGCAGAGTCCGCGGAAGGATGTGGTCACGGGATTAATCAAAACAAATATTCCGGGCCGTATTAGTTTTAAAGTGGCGAGTAAAATGGACTCGCGAATTATTCTTGATGATTCGGGAGCTGAGCGCCTTCTTGCGCGCGGGGATATGTTGTTTCTCGCGCCTGGGGTGGCCAAGCCCGAGCGTCATCACGGTCCTTGGGTGACCGAAGACGAGATCTCCGAAGTGATGAAGTACTGGTGTGATCAGGGCGAGCCTGAGTACGACGAAATCGCCATGCGCGCCATTACTCGTGAAGCCTTTGCATCAGCTCCGGGTGAAGGTGGCGAATTTGATGTGGGAGAATTCGAAGAAGATCACGATGAACGTTATGACGAAATTTTAGCCTGGGTCTCCGGTTTAAAAACCGTCAGCGCGTCTCTGATCCAAAGGAAATTCCGCCTCGGTTATCCCCGAGCCGCCCGTGTGATTGAGTACCTCGAGCGAGAAAACGTGGTTGGCCCAGCCAATGGTAGCAAGCCGCGCGAAGTTCTGGTACGCTCGTACGACAATGATCGTGACAAAGAAGCATAAGAACGCGCGCTCTAAAATTTCCGAACTCTTCGTTGCTCGGTCGGCCTGCTTGTGCGGCGTACTGGTCGTACGCCTCCGCGCCGGCCTCGCTCGCGCCTCGATTTCGAAAATTTTAGAGCGCGCTTTAGTTCTATTGGTATCTTGCGGTACTTTTGGGGTTTGTTTTGAGGCTTGGGGGGTGGAGGCGAAGCCTTCTTTGAAGGTGGTGAAGGAGCTGATCGGGCGGCGAAAGATCGCCGAGGCTTCGGAGCTTTTGCGTCTTCATGGGAAAGAGTGGATTCGTACCGCCCAACAGCGGCAAGATGTGAATCAATGGATGAGTGTGTTTGTCACCGATGAAGGCTTGGGACTTTTTGAAAAAGCTGTGGAAAAGTTAGATAGCGACAACGAAGCGGCTATCAATTATCTGGAAAAAGCGATGGCGCTTGAACCTTATAACCGATTGGTCTCCACGTTTTTAATTAGCCGCCTCATGAACCCCAAAGAAGTTCGTGCTCGGGAAATATTAGAACTTAAACTGTCGCAACAACCCTACCTTTCGATTTTTCAACTTTACAAGGTTCACCTCGAGCTTTTGGCAAAGGGTTCTCCGGCAACAATGAGCCCCATTCCCAAGTGTGAAGCTCAACTTTACGATTCCAATGAAATGGATTATTGCCACCTGCTTCAGATGATGTGGTGGGTGAAGCAGACACCCAAGGGAAAATCCAATGGGGCGCAGGCGGCAAAAGTTATTAAAAATTATTCACAGCAAATCAAAAATCCAGAGGCGTTCTATTGGTTATGGCAATGGAGCGGGCATAAAGAAGACTTAAAAAATTATCTTTCCAAGTGCCAGGGGCTTTCCACCAAGGACAAAAAGGCGTATGGTGGGATTCCTGGAGTTTGCTTTCAACAGAAGATGGCGTTGGAGCAGCTAGATGCGGCGGAAGAATGAAAATCATAATTTTTAAATTCGTAGGTCTCGGAGTATTACTTCTCAGTTTTACGGGCTGTGGTGTTAAGGGTCGGCCCGAACCCCCGTTGCGACCGCCGCTGGAAACATCGAGCTCTGCGGCCCCCGTCGAACCCTTAAAGCCGGTGACATTTTCTACAGACAAAGGGGCGGTCCCAACGGCCGCGCCGTCGAAAACCAAAACCAACAGCACAAAGAAAAAAAATGGTAACTAGTCTCCCCTTCTATAAACTTCAGGCGACGGGGAATGATTTTATCTTTTTAAAAGAAGATGATGTTTCCGCCGCAAAGATTTCCATGGAACAAATCGTTCCGCAAATGTGCCAGCGTAATTTAGGAATTGGTGCCGATGGGGTTGCGGTCATTCGATCCACTCGATCGAACGCTTTATCCTGGATCTTTTATAATTCCGACGGTCAAGAAGCGAACATGTGCGGGAATGCGGCTCGCTGCGCGGTGGTGTTCTATCAAAAAATTCTCGGTGGCCAGCAGGACATGATGCTGCAGACGAGAGCAGGATTAATTCGCGGTGAAAATGGTCAAGCGGAATCCATGGGCGAACGCGAGAAAAAGATTTCGTATTCTTTAGCCTTAGAAGACATGCGCACTGTAAAGTCCCCCATGGAGGGGGCGTTTCCGATCGCTTACTTTGTAAATACCGGTGTCCCTCACGCCGTCATCCCTGTGCCATCACCGTGGGATATGCGCGATAGAGCGAGCGAACTCGCGCGATACGTTCGTGCCGAAGAGTTCGGACCCGGCGGCGGTAATCTCACCTTTGTCCACTGGGACGAGAGCAAAGAGGGTTATAAGCATAATATTCAAGCCGTCACTTTAGAACGTGGAGTTGATAACTTTACGCTCTCTTGCGGAACAGGAGTGATGGCGGCGGTCGCGGTTCACGCCAAAATATTTAAACATAACCATGCGATGAGCGTGACCATGCCCGGAGGAACTTTAATGGCGCAAGTCGATTGGACCAAAGGAGAAGTGTCTCTGGAAGGTCCAGCCCATTTTGTCTATAGAGGTATTTATGAAATTATTTGAAGGCGTATACACGGCGCTTATTACTCCTTTTTATAAAGGGAAGCTCGATGTCGAATCCTTAGAAAAAATTGTCGATAATCAACTCAGCGCAGGTGTGGCGGGATTTATCGTCAATGGGACCACGGCAGAAAGTCCCACGCTCACACAAGTGGAGCGGATGATGATTTTGGAATTGGTGAAAAATAAAGCGAAGGGAAAAGCGAAAGTTGTTTTTGGTTCAGGCTCTAACAATACCGAAGCGACAGTTTCCGCATCGCGAGCCGCAGAAGAAGCGGGAGCCGATGGCCTCCTTGTCGTTGTCCCCTATTACAATAAGCCACCACAGCGCGGTTTGTATGAGCACTTTCTTCGAGTGGCGAATTCGGTGAGTCTCCCCATTATGCTTTACAATGTCCCCGGGAGAACGGTGACGAGCCTCTCTGTCGAAACAATTCGCCAACTTTCTGCGGTTAAAAATATTGTGGCCATCAAAGAAGCCACGGGGAAATTGGATTTTGGACAACAGGTGATCGACGCCGTTCCTAGTGATTTTGTAGTGTCCAGTGGTGATGATGAAACATGTTTAGATTTAAGAACACTCGGCGGCCGTGGCGTAGTTTCAGTTTGCTCGCACATTATTCCGCGCCTGATGACAAAATGGTTCCACAGCACCTCTGCGGCCAGCGATAAAGAAGAGTTTTTAAAAATAAAACCGATGATCTCTGATCTTTACATCACTTCGAATCCGATACCTGTGAAGTATGCGATGCACCTTTTGGGACTTGCGAAATCCGATGAGGTCCGTTTGCCCCTGTGCACTCTCGATGAAGAGCAAAAGAAATACATGGAAAAGCAGATCGAAATCTACCGGGAGTTTATGTTGTGAAGATCATTATCAGCGGCGCCTCAGGGAAAATGGGCGGCGAAATTAAAAAATTGATCTCTACAGAGTCTTCGCTGCAATATCTCGGTGGCTTTGGTCTAAAAGAAAATCCCAGCGAAAAAGTCGTTTCGGATCCCACCGCGCTTCCAGCGGGGGCTTCCGTGGTGATCGATTTTTCCTCCCCGGACTCAATGATGGCGATCGCCGAGTGGTGCGAGAAGAATCAAGTTCCATTGGTTTCGGGAACAACTGGGATTCAGGAAGAGCACAAAAAGTTTTTAAAGAAAATTTCGCAAAAGATACCAGTGCTTTGGGCGCCCAACACCTCAGTGGGTGTGAACTTCTTGAAAAAACTTTTGTCTCAACTGCAAGTGCCTGCCGGATTTGATATTCAAATCACCGAATACCATCATGCTCAAAAAAAAGATAAACCCAGCGGAACGGCCCTGCTTCTCGAGGACGCGCTCAAAAATAAAAATAAAATATCTGAGCCGACTCTTTCGATTCGAGGTGGTGGAATTTTTGGAATTCACCGGATTGATCTCATGGCCGGAGAAGAGACGATCTCCATTGAGCACAACGCCCTCAGCCGAGCGGTCTTTGCCAAGGGGGCCCTCACGGCGGCCCGATGGCTCACTCAACAGTCCCCCGGCCTCTACTCCATGGAAGACGTCCTCTAGGCGGTACCCGGTACCTTTTGCAGAAGCGATGTGTAAAAAGCCAGAAACTCGCGGCTTTTTACACATCGCTTCTGGAAAAGGTACCGGGTACCGTCTAAGGTGAGGAAATTTTAATTTATCGAGGTTCTTATGAAGTTTTTTATCGATTCCGCTAACATTGAAGAAATCAGACAAGCCAATCTGCGCGGATGGGTTGATGGTGTAACAACGAACCCTTCGTTGATTGCCGCCAATGGTAAGCCCATGCGCGAAACCATCAAATTGATTTGCCAAGAGGTTTCCGGCCCGGTTTCTGCAGAAGTGCTGTCACTCAAAGCGGATGAAATGTATAAAGAGGGCCTCGAACTCGCAAAAATTCATGACAACGTCGTCGTTAAAATTCCGATGACTGAAGATGGTTTGATTGCCGTGAAAAAACTAAAAGCCGAAGGTATACGGAGCAACGTCACCTTGGTCTTCTCTCCCCTCCAAGCACTTCTCGTAGCAAAAGCCGGCGGAACAATGGTTTCCCCTTTCGTGGGTCGCCTAGATGATATCTCGACAAACGGTATGGATCTCATCACTCAAATTCGAACGATTTATGACAACTACGGATTTGATACAGAGATTCTTGTGGCGAGCATTCGTCATCCGATTCACGTGATTGATTCGGCGTTGATCGGAGCCGACATCGTAACGATTCCATTTAAAGTGATGCAAGGTTTAGGCAAGCATCCACTCACCGACCAAGGTCTAGAGAAATTTATGAAAGACGCCGAGAAAATTGTGAAGTAACATGGCCGTATGAGCCGTGTCTTATTTTTCTCACCGATCTTTTTTTTACTTTTCTCATGCTCGACCCACAGTATGTCTGGGTCTTACGTCCAGCGCGACCGAGTGAACCACTCGGTCGAAGCGATTATCAAATCTTTTGAGCGAGCGACTCTCGGAATTCGTGGTCGAAGTCCTAACGGTCGCGAACTTGTTTCTAAATATCAAAGTGTTAAGGGTGATAAGTACGAGAATGCGTACAAGAAAAAAGAACGTGCCTATGCACGACTAGCCATTCTTGGAGACCGTCGTCCGTATACTCTCAAGGTCCAGTTGGTGATCGAAGAGCGCACGGAATACGGGACCTACGAAGTGGTCGACGAAGACGATGATGCGGCCCAAGCCATCTTAGATAAGATGGTCGAGTTTCTAGTTAATCGTCCGGACAAAGACGACTTCATTGACGACTATAGAGCGTTCTAACTAAAATAATATCAGCTAGTTACTGCAAGTTGTTAGAAACTTAGGGGACGATTTCAGGATGAAGACGTTGGCTGCCATTTTCACGCAAATTATTTCGACCACAGTCATGGGCAGCGCTGTGTTTATGGCGACGCAAATTATTTCTCCACTCAAAACTAAAACACCCATCATCGAAACGCACATCCCACGCATGACTATCCGTATGGACGAGTTTTCCACAGCCTGGTCAGCCCTTGAGGATGACTATGCATTGGACAATGGAGATGAAGATTCAATTCCAATAGATATTCCGTCTCGAATTCTTGTGGCGGGAGAAAAAGATTACTACTCAGAGATCGAAAAAACTCATCGTCCTCGCTTAGAGATCCCCAAACTCTCCCTCAACGCCGCTTCTCAAGATTTTGGCACTGTAGCGACACTGTCTTCTCCGATTGTTCAGGCCCCGAAGGGGACAGAGCCCGCGTTGAGTTCGACTAAAAACCCAATGCAGGAACAGGCGATCTATAATATTCCGCACTTTTGGATTCAAGGTAAGATCGAGCTCAGCGGTGGGTTGGCGCTCACACATCCTAAAGACGAAGTGAAACTCGGCTGGTTTCGTCGAGACGAGGAGGAGCGCCCCGGGAAAGTCTCCATCGCCGAGGGCACTTACGAGTTGAAAGTCGATCGTATGGAGGGTGAGCTTCTCGCTCAACTGATAGATAGCAAGGGATCTGTCCTCGGCGAGTCCATCGTGGATTTGGACGTTCTGGCTCAGAGTCGGAGTCTCAACCAAATGATGGTGACGGGTGTCGATATTAAAATCGTGCCGGTCGATTTTAGCGCGGGAAAAACCATTTCGACCTACGACTCTAAAATTCATAAAGATCCGGTTCCGAAAGCGACGGTTTATGTGGGCCAGCACGAGCTCTCCATGGCCTCCGACGAAAAGGGTGAGCTCACCGACCCCGCAATCACCCCCACATCTATCGCGGTTGTTTCCACCAGCAAAGCTCACTATCAAGGATCATTATCCTTAGTCGACTTCCAAGCTCGTCCCCACTTAAGAATGTTCCCCGACAAATTTTTAAAAGCGCTCCACGATACCCTCGGAACAGAAAAAAATAGGCGAGACGCTGGAATGATTTGGGGAATGGTCACTAAAAATGGTGAGCCCGTCGGTAATTATCGAATCCAGATTGCGAAGCATGAAGACCATTTGCCCGTCTATTTTAATTTCTATATCCCCAACCGAGAACTTAAAGAAACCTCCTCAGATGGACAGTACGTTTTCGTGGGCCTCCCCGATCAGGAGTACGAATTAGAATTGATCGATGCCACAGGTAAGGTTGTTGACGCCAAAGTCGTCGCCGTACGCGCGGGTTACGTGAGTCAGGCCGAATTCGAGATCGGAAAATCAAAAGTCATCAATGTGCGGCCTTTTGATCCACTTTCGAGCACTCGGGTCGAATTAGATCTTGCGGTGTTGGGAGTCGAAAATACTTTCCTCGGAAAATCCGAAGATTTTATCAAAATTCCGATTGCTGCGAATAAGGATCCTCTTTTGGTATTTTCTAAAGCTCAGCAACACAAAGTTTCTGCAAGCACATTCGCCAGCCGACAAAAGAAGTTTCAGGATATACCGATACTGAATGAATCTTGGTGGGAACGGATGCAACAGCTGTACAGCATCGATGTTTCAAGCGGTGTCATCGTTGGATTTATTGATACCGATCAGCCTTTTGAAATTTTTTTAGAAGAACCTAAGGCGGGTCGCAAAGTTGTGTATTTCAATACGCGCGGAGAAATTGTTGATAAGGTCAAAGGAGAGATGGCTTCGGGATTTATTGTTTATAATGTCGGGCCGGGGTTAAAGACTCTTATTCTTCAAACTGAAACCGGTCTGCTCCAAACCGAAGTGGCCTATGTGGATGGGGAGTCTGTTTCTCTGATCTATAGGCAACTTTGATGCTTAAATACGCGCTCCTGATTTTGCCGCTGGCGACACTCAGTTGCTCCCATGAACAACTTCAAAAGAAAACAGAACGGGTTCCGGCCTCTGATTTAAGCCCATATCCTTATGTTCAATCCTGTGTTCGTTCCCTCTGCGGATCAACTTCAGATAATACGAGTCTTGTGGATGCGGAATATGCGAAGACCGAAGCTATACTTTACAAGCCGGACACGAAAGCTTACCAAAAAATAGATTCAG
This sequence comes from Bdellovibrionales bacterium, assembly GCA_019750295.1. Classification (NCBI taxonomy): domain Bacteria; kingdom Pseudomonadati; phylum Bdellovibrionota; class Bdellovibrionia; order Bdellovibrionales; species Bdellovibrionales bacterium. The sequence continues at coordinate 44,482 of JAIEOS010000048.1, forward strand.
CACTACAAGAGATGGCCCGAGTTTCTCTTCAATCTTTTTCGAGAGGAGTCAAATCGGCCGAGATTCTTTTGGCGCAGCCGAAATTTCGAGTTCCCCCATCGATTTTGGTTTTGGTGAACAGTGCCTATTATCTCAAGCTGCAGCAGAAAGCGCTGGAGCAGACAGCGAAGGGAAGCGCCAAGGATCTTGTTCTCGCCGATTTCACAGGGTTATCCACAGAGGAATCGAAGTGGGTGGATCTTATTCTTAAAAGTAAGTACTATATCAATCCCCCGTTTTTTGATCAGAAAGAAACTCTCCGCAATTATCTCGATCGCAAATACCCGCGACAGTTTTTTAAGACCTCTTTACCTCGTGCGATAGATCAATGCCAATCGCAAGTGCGCGAGCTCGGTCAGTTTATCGGAGCCATCGAAAAACTCTTTTTATATTGTGGAAAAAGCCGGGGAGAGATGTGGAACTGGGTGGATGAAGTTCGTCTCGCCGAAGAATTAAAGACCGCCGAACTTTTAACTTTCTTGCGGGCAGCTCCCGTGGAAAAGCGACTTCTTGCTCGTCCATGGGATTGGTACTCGGATCTTAAAAAGTACACAGACAGTGATGCATTTAAGATTGCTCAAAGACTCGCCGTAAAGAACGAGGAGCAACTTCAATTTTACGTGGGTGCGATCGTCCAAAGCTGTCACCAGAGTGTGGGATCTTCCATCGAAACTGCGCCCAGCGAATTTCTCCGGGAGCGAGCGGTTGCGAATATCAAAGATATTAAAGCGAAAGCGAAAAAGTTGATTCAGTTTAAAAACAAAGAGGCGCAGAGGCGATGGGAGATCTTGCTTTCCTCCACCTGGTACTCTTTCCCTTCGACGGCAAAAGCGTTGGAAAACAATATTCTTCGGCGTTTGAATGCGGAAGTGATGGAGCAAACAATTTACCAAGGGCAGCTCGCGTCCCCCGCAACCGTCCTCTTGGATATTGCTTTATCGGAAGAAGCTCCTTCGAATATACTCAAGGCGTCTCCACTCAAGCAAGAAATGGACGCCGTCACGCGGGCGCTATCGAGAATGCGGGACCTTTGCAAAAGTTACGAGGCCGAAACGCTGACAGATCATATCTATGCCTCTGACGGAAATGTGTACCTCAGTTGGTTTACACTAAAGAATCCTGATCTGGGGTACGGAATTATTGCGCACGAGTTGGGTCATCATGTGAGCCATCTCATGCGAACAGAATTTAATCTTCAAAAAACAAAATCAGCCAAGGACCTCCTGACGCCGGGGTCGATATGGTTTCATCGAGACTGCGTCGATCGATATCACGGAGGCTCATTGGACGGGAAAGATCATCCGCATTCGGAAGAGGACTTGGCCGACTACTTTGCGGGTCAAGTTCTTCGTTTGAAGGGGCCGACTCGAAATTATGTTTGTCCATTGATTGCCGAAAACGGAGATACTTACGACGTTCAGTTCGAGAGCGATCTGAGTCGCAGGTACGCACCTGCGATATTCCGGCTGCTTCATGTGGAAAAAACGGCGGGAGTCCTAAGTGAAAGCTGCTCTCAGACAGTATCTCTAATGCCAACACCGGCGTGCTTCTAACTTTCGGCGTCGTTCCCCTTCGTTGACATTATTTCTGCATCAACGAGAATTATATAAAAGGGGTTCCTATGAAATATTTAAAATTGATCTTCGCTATTTTTATTTCTGCTTTGGTCATCAGCTGTTCTCAATAGGACGGCGAGCCCGAAGATACGAATGATACCCCGGTGGACAAATCTCAGTTCCCCAACACCAAGGGGACCATTCTCGGCGGTTGGGCTATGGATAAAGCGGATCTCGTTGATCAGGTGACAGTGGTGACCAACTTTTATGTGAATCGCAACAAGATCGCCTTCGAAAGAACTTGCTCCTCACCTACAGAAAGTCTTTTGGTCACGGGAGAGGCGTCTGCGAGAGTCAGCGGAACTTCGGTGCAAATCACCACCGGAATTCAGACCCTTCAACAAAAAGCGGGAATCTCCTGTGGAATACAAGTGGGCGCCACTGAGTTTGATTACACCATGACTGGTCCTGATCGGATTCAAGTGATTGATGGAGCTGATCGCTTTACAGCGACACGGATTACTTCTGGCGGTGGGACATTTGATTAATTTTTAACGAGAGATTCTTCGCTTTCGCTCAGAATGACGGTGGGCTTCGCTTGGGCATTTAACCGCTGGCGGTAGATTGAGCAGGCGGCTACAAAAGCCACGAGTGGTAATAACAACAGAATACGCATACGAGCTCCAATGGGGTGTGTTCGTTATTATCCAATAAAAATTTTCATCAATCAAGAGGCCCAGAATCCTGGACCATGGGTGAGGATTTCGATTTTAAATTCAACTAAAAGCTAATGAGTGTGGCTCCGGCTTCCACGGTGTCACCGGGCTTAACGTGGACTTTCGAAATCTTGACGTCGGAAGACGCTTTCATTTCGTTTTCCATCTTCATGGCTTCCATGACTAAAAGTGGTGAACCGGCCTTCACTTCGTCGCCATCTTTTACAAAAACCTTTACGATTTTTCCGGGCATACCAGAGGTGAGCGCACTTTCGGCTCCCCCCAAGCCACCGGTCTTAAAGCTCTCGTGAAGAAGCATTTCGTCGTTAAAGATTTGAACGTTATGGAAAGACCCGCGAGTAAAGACTTGGCAGTCCAAACCATCAGCGACCACGTCCACAAGATAAGATTCGTTTTTATAAATAAAACTGATCACGTTATCGGCTTCTTCAAAAGCGCCGAACGGGATGCTGTATTCTTCCCAGTCTCCCTCGTCGGATTTGTCCTTGGGAGTCTCGCGCATTTGGATCGACCAATTGTCTTCGCGTTTAGAAACGTTGATCTGATATTTCTTCTTTTTAAGATTGGCTTCAAAATACATATTAACCTCGAAGTCCCGTTAGGCGACCATTAGACTTCCATCGCGACGGGGCAACGGTTGTTGTCTCTTTGGGCTTTGTTTTAGATTCGCGCTGATTGTAAGACCAAAGAGCTGCCGCTAAGAGAAAAACTTTATCATCCACAAATTTAAAGAGATCTGGTTGATTCACGATCAAATCTTTTTCGCAAAACTGCGTGGTGTAAGAGCCGTCCAAAAACTTTTCTGCCTTTAGGATGGATTTATGGAGAACGAGATTTGATTTTACGCCCGTCAGAGTGAATTCGATCAACGCGCGTTGCATGCGGTTAATCGCATCTTCGCGAGTGCGTCCCCAAGTGATCACTTTAGCAATCATAGGGTCGTAGTAAATGGGAACTTCGTATCCGGAGTACACGTACGTCTCTACGCGAACAAATGGGCCGGAGGGCGGGCGAAAGCGGCGAATGAAGCCCGGGGACGGCATAAATGTCGTAGGATCTTCAGCGCAGATTCGACACTCGATAGAGTGTCCTCTCTGAACAATGTCTTCTTGCTTAAACGTGAGCGGATGGCCGGCCGCGACTCGCAACTGCTCCTTCACGAGGTCAAATCCAGTGACTTGCTCTGTAATCGGGTGCTCCACCTGAAGGCGTGTGTTCATCTCCATAAAGAAAAATTCTTTGGTGGAGTTATCAAAAATAAACTCAAAAGTTCCAGCGCCAATGTAACCGATGGATTTGGCAGCTTTGACGGAAACTTCGCCCATCCTCTTACGAACATCCTCGGGCACGGAGGGACTCGGGCTTTCCTCGATAATTTTTTGGTGACGTCGCTGAATTGAACATTCGCGCTCGAACAAATGAACCACGTTCCCATGCTTATCCCCAAAGACTTGGATCTCAATGTGCTTGGGATTTGTAATAAATCTTTCCATGTAGACGGTATCGTCTTTAAAGTAATTTAATCCTTCGGAACGTGCGGCACGAAATGCGCTCTCAAGCTCTTCGGGCTTAAATACGACACGCATTCCTTTACCGCCGCCGCCCGCAGAGGCTTTGATCATGATCGGGTAGCCAATCTTGGTGGCGACGTCTTTGGCGTGCTCAATCGTATCGACGCGACCATTACTTCCGGGAACGGTAGGGACATCAGCTTTTCTCATCAGAGAGATCGCGGACAATTTATCTCCCATCGCCTTGATATTATCAGAGGACGGACCAATAAAAGTGATTCCCGCTTTTTCAACAGCTTCGGCAAAGTACGCTCGCTCACTGAGGAACCCGTAGCCCGGATGGATGGCATCACACCCGGAGGACTTTGCGACTTCTAAAATTTTGTCATCGCGAAGATAAGATTCGGTGCTGGGAGGTGGTCCGATCTCGTAGGCTTCGTTGGCGAGAAGAACGTGTTGGCTATAACGATCGGCCTCGCTATAAACCGCGACTGTAGGAATTCCTAAATCGCGGCAAGCCCGAATCACGCGAACAGCAATCTCTCCACGGTTAGCGACTAAAACTTTTTTAAACATCTTCGGCATCATAAACCTCTACAGCGGGATATTTCCGTGTTTTTTAGGTGGATTCGTATCGCGTTTGTTTTTAAGCATATCCAGCGCCTGAACGATGCGCTTGCGAGTTTGCGAAGGCTCAATCACCTCGTCGATATAGCCAAGCTCTGCGGCCACATAAGGATTGTTAAATTTTCCTTCGTAATCGCTAATCAATTCTTGTCTCTTCTCCGTAGGCTCTTTGGCTTTATTGATGGCATCGCGGAAGATGATATTGACCGCACCCTCAGCACCCATGACCGCGATCTCTGCAGAAGGATAGGCGAGGTTCACGTCTCCGCGTAAATGCTTAGAGGACATCACGCAATATGCACCCCCGTAATCTTTTCGAGTAATGACGGTGATTTTAGGAACGGTGGCTTCGGCATAAGCGTAAAGAAGTTTTGCGCCGTGAGTGATAATGCCAGCCCACTCTTGATCCGTGCCTGGTAAAAATCCTGGAACATCGACGAAGGAAACAACGGGAATATTAAAGGCATCACAGAAGCGAATAAAGCGCGCGGCTTTTTTACTCGCATCGATATTGAGGCAGCCCGCAAGCACTTGAGGTTGATTGGCGACAATTCCCACGCTCTGACCATTGAAGCGGGCAAAGCCCACGATGATGTTGGCGGCGTAATCTTTATGAACTTCGAGGAAGTAGCTTTCATCCACGACAAGTTTAATGAGCTCTTTCATATCATAAGGTTTACGAGAGTTGTCGGGGAGGAACGTGTTTAATTCTTTGACCAAACGATCTGGAGAATCTTTGGTTTCGACCTGAGGAGCATCGTCCATGTTGTTGGAGGGAAGAAAGTTTAAAAGCTCTCGAATCATGAGCAAACAATTCTTATCGTCTTCCGCGGCAAAGTGAGCCACTCCCGATTTGCGATTGTGAGTCATCGCTCCGCCGAGATCTTCTTTTGTCACTTCTTCGTGAGTCACCGCTTTGATGACATCGGGGCCAGTCACAAACATGTAGCTCGTGTTTTTCACCATAAACACAAAATCGGTGATCGATGGACTGTAAACGGCTCCACCGGCGCATGGGCCTAAGATCGCAGAAATCTGAGGAACCACTCCGGAAGATAAAACGTTCTTTAGAAAGATGTCGGCGTAACCGCCAAGGGCTTCGACGCCCTCTTGAATCCGAGCTCCACCGGAGTCGTTGAGTCCGATGATGGGAGCGCCGTTCTTTATGGCTTGCTCCATGATTTTTAAAATCTTATTCGCTTGAGTGCGCGACATACTTCCACCAAAAACTGTAAAGTCTTGGCTGTAAACGTAAACCGGGCGACCGTTCACTTTTCCGTAACCGGTAATAATTCCGTCGCCAGGAACTTTTTTGTCGGCCATCCCAAAGTTATTGCAACGATGACTGACAAAACGATCGGTTTCCACAAAGCTGCCCGGATCGCAAAGCACCTCGAGACGTTCGCGCGCAGTTAAGCGGCCGCCTTGCTTGTGCTTTGAGTTTTTGTCGGCGCCTCCGCCACTGAACGCTTGTTCGTTCTTTAATTTAAGTTCTTTAATGCGCTCTTGGATTGTATCCATGTTACCGCCTTCTTTATGGGTAGCTTCGGCCATAAAGCCGAGGGAAAGGAATCGTTTCTCGCACGTGTTGAAGTCCGCAAATCCACGCCACGGTTCTTTCTACGCCCAAACCGAATCCGGAATGAGGGAAGGTTCCGTAACGACGGAGATCGAGATACCATGCAAAATCATCTACATTTAAATTATGATCTTTAATACGTTGCTCAAGCACTTCCACGCTCTCTTCGCGCTGACCGCCACCGATCATTTCCCCATAGCCTTCGGTCGCCAGCAAATCACAGCTCATGCTGTATTCGGGCTCTGCCGGATCGTGCTTCATGTAGAAAGCTTTGATCGCCGACGGAAAGTGATGCACGAACACGGGCTTGTCAAATTTGTTACTGATAATCGCCTCATCAGGAGCGCCAAAATCACCGCCCACTTCGAAGGCTGGATTTTCTTTTAAGATAATATCCACAGCCTCTTTGTAATGGAGCCGCGGGAAAGACCCTTTGATGTGAGAGAGTTTCGAAATATCTCTCTCGAGGGTTTCCAGCTCCGCTTTACGATTGGTAATCGTGCGCTGAACGATGTATTCGACAAATTGTTCAGCCAATTCCATATTGTCGTAGAGGTCGTTAAAAGCCACTTCCGGCTCGACCATCCAAAACTCAATCAAGTGGCGACGAGTTTTAGATTTTTCCGCACGAAATGTCGGGCCAAAGCAATACACTTTCCCAAAAGCGGCGGCGGTGGCTTCCATATAAAGTTGCCCACTCTGAGACAGGTAGGCTTTTTCGTCGAAGTACTGTGTTTGGAAAAGCGTAGAAGTTCCTTCGCATGCATTGGGAGTGAAGATGGGCGCGTCGGTTAGAGTAAATCCACGACCATCAAAGAAATCACGAATGGCCGAGACAATTTCGGAGCGGACGCGCATCACCGCGTGTTGTCTCTTCGATCGCAACCAAAGATGACGGTGATTCATTAAGAAATCAGGACCGTGCTCTTTGGGAGTGATGGGATAGTCCACGGAGGGAGCGAGGATCTCGAAAGTTTTCGCGCTGAGCTCGTAACCCCCAGGGCTTCGCGGTTCGGCCTTCACCACACCAGTGACTTTGACCGTGCACTCTTGAGTGAGCTTTTCGAAATTTTCAAATGCGGTGGGCTCGCAATCGCCATCAAAGAAAACGCATTGGCAAATTCCGGTTCCATCACGCAACAAAAGGAACTTCACCTTTTTTGAGGCGCGCAGGCTGTAAGCCCAACCTTTAAGTTCCACGGTTTGACCAACGTACTTACCCAGGGAATCGATGTAGTAACGCAAACAAACTCCTTACGACGGTTTTACATTTAGGAATGAGCCTAGATGCGCACCGCAACATAACATTTTAACCAAAGAGGCATACTCCCAAATCCGCTCGGCAAAATCAAGAAACGCGAGGCAGAAGCGGAGCGCAAGAAACCAACCAGCGGAGCGCAAGAGATCAACCGGCGGAGCGCAAGAAACCCACCGGCGGAGCGCAAAAAAATCGCTGGATCAACTCCACGTCTTTGGAGCATAGTGGGGGCTTAAATGATGTAAAAACCAACACGAAACCAAAGAGGCCCACATGAAAAAATGGATCGTTTTGCTTCTCCTCGCGGGATGCGCTCATACTTCCGACAGCTCTAAGGACCCCTATCTCTGGCTCGAGGATGTGGAAGGGAAAGAGGCCCTGGAATGGGTCAAGGCTCAAAATGAGCAAACTCTGCAGAATCTTGCGCAATCTCCCGAGTTCAAAAAAGTGGAAGAGCAGACTCTTCAGATTTTAGAAGCGAAAGATAAAATTCCTGCGGTTTCGTTTATTGGCTCTAGGAAATTACTCAATTTTTGGCGAGATGATAAAAGTGTTCGCGGAGTTTTGCGCGTCACAAGTTACGACAACTACAAAAAGAAAAACGTTCCGTGGGATGTTGTCTTGGATCTCGACCGTGTTGCCGCTGAGGAAAAAGAAAACTGGATCTTTAAGGGCATAGACTGTGTAGCACCGCAGTTTGAGCAGTGTTTCGTGCTCTTGTCTCGCGGTGGAAAAGATGCGGTGGTTTTGCGTGAGTACAATATAAAAACAAAACAGTTTAATGCGAAAGGGTTTACACTTCCCGAAAGTAAAATGTATGTCACTTGGGCGGACAAGGATCATTTGCTCGTTGGTACCGATTATGGTCCGGGAACCATGACGGAGTCTGGTTATCCTCGCATCGTTAAACTTTGGAAGCGAGGAACACCACTCGATTCGGCAAAAATGATTTACGAAGGTGCGATGACCGATGTGTGGGCTCGTCCCATCGCTGTAGACCAGGGCAAGAAACGTGTTTTGCTCGTCTCTCGCGGAATTGACTTCTTTAATACCGAAGACTTCGTCGTCGATGTTAAAACCGCAAGTTACAAAAAAATTCCTAAACCAACCGACGCTGAATTTGAGGGTTACTTTGCCGATCAGTTTTTATATTCCGTGAAATCTCCCTGGAATATTGCCGGCACAACTTATAACTCGGGTGATGTCATCGGTCTTAAAGAAGCGGTGGCGGGTAAAGAGGTGGGGCCCCAAGATATTCTTAAGATTTTTACACCGACCCCAAATCAATCTGTGACTTCCATCGCGGTCAATAAGTCCAAAATTATTTTGAGTGTTCTTGAGGACGTCAAAGGAAAACTTTTTACGACGACCTACTCGAACAACCAGTGGCAACCCGTCATTCCTATGCAGTTTCCCGGTACGGGAAGTTTGAATGCCATCACGGACACCGAAACTGATATCATTCTGGTGAATTACGAGAGCTTCAATCAACCGAGTACATTGTACGGCATTGATTACGGTAAAAAAGCAGAGGTCCTTAAAACTCTTCCCGATCGTTTTGATGCGAAAGATGTTGTGGTGGAGCAAAAGTTTTCTACAAGCAAAGATGGAACTAAAATTCCGTACTTCTTAATCCGTAAAAAAACCGTAGCCTTTAACGGAGAGGCGCCCACTCTTCTCTACGGTTATGGCGGTTTCACCGTTTCTCAAGCGCCGGCCTACAATGGTGTTGTTGGTAAACTCTGGTTGGAGCGTGGCGGTGTTTACGTGGTTGCAAACATTCGTGGCGGAGGCGAGTACGGCCCTAAATGGCATCAAGCGGCTCTTAAAGAAAATCGTCAGAAAGCGTATGATGATTTTATTTCTGTGGCGGAAGACTTGATTCAAACGAAGGTCACTTCTCCGAAACATCTGGCGATTCGCGGGGGAAGTAACGGGGGCTTGCTTGTCGGAGCGGTGATGACGCAAAGACCGGAACTTTTTGGTGCCGTTTTATGTTGGGTGCCGCTTTTAGATATGATGCGATATTCGCAACTCCTTGCCGGCGCCAGCTGGATGGGAGAATACGGAGATCCCAAAGTGCCGACGTATCGTCGCGCGATTCTTAAATATTCTCCTTACCAAAACGTGGGGAATCATAAAAATTACCCTCCGACACTCATAGTGACTTCTACTAAGGACGATCGCGTTCACCCTGGCCATGCTCGCAAGATGATGGCGAAGATGAAGGAAATGAAGCAGCCCGTGATGTACTACGAAAACATTGAGGGGGGTCACGCGGCGGGAGCTAATTTTAAACAAGTGGCGCGTCTCACCGCTCTCCAACAAATGTTTTTAGAGCAAACCGTTCTTAAAAAATAATTCAATGGACCGGGCGAGGGGGCATTCCCTCTCGCGGGTTCTTCTCGAGTAATTGTTACAACCGTGGTCTTTCTCGAGGTGTTTACCAAAGTCTTAGGATATAAATTGGGCACCTTGAGGGAGGTTATATGGGGTCTTTAAAATCTTTTTTTAGTTTTGTTTTTCTCATCGGAATGGTTCCATCGGCGTTTGCTGTTCAGGCCGACACTTTACTTTGCGGTGGCACCTATCACGGGCGTCCACTCAAGTTCACGTACAATCCAACAGGTGCGTCGTTCACTTATTCGGGAGCCGATCCCGAAGACTACTTTTTGATTTACGTCAATTATAGTGCGGAGAAAAAAGATCGTCTCGAGATTACGACGATGGAGTTTTTAAAAGACGAAACTTATGAAGCCTTTAAAGAGGCCGTCTCGAAAATTCCAGAGATGACTTACCTTCGTAAGCCATTAATTCACAAACAAGTTGTGAGCCTTTACGAGGGATTCGTTAATTACCGTGTCGAGCAAGATGACAAAGTGATCGCGTGGAGTTGCGTGCAAAAAGCGAAAGCCCAACAATCTTCGCCGGGCCGCTTTGGTGGCTACTTAAATAACTAACGCAAAGAAGAATTCTCGGGATACATTTCGCGTAGCTTTAAATAGGCAGCGTGAACATCCAGAGAGCCGCGCGAAAATACAGGATAGGGGCCAGCCTCAACACTTTGTAGAATGGCATTTTTAATTTCACTGGCTTTCGCTTGGGGGAATGCACTCATCAACAAGGCAGCCGCTCCGGAAACAAAAGGCGTGGCCATGCTCGTTCCGTTCTCGGATTTGACGGCGGCCTGACCACCACCCGGCACCGTACTGATAATTCCCGCACCGGGAGCGACAAGATGCACAAGAGTTCCGTAATTTGAAAAGCCTGCCGTGTACCGCTCTTCTGTCATCGCTCCGACGGTGATTTGCGCGAGGGCCTTAAAGGCCGCAGGGTAGGAGGGTGATGTGTCTATGTTCTGTCCCTCGTTCCCGGCAGCGGCGACAAACAAAATATTTTTATTCGACAGATCGTCAATGGCGGACTTGAGTGCGAGAGAACAGCCCGGTCCACCCCAACTGGCGTTAATCACTTTTGCGCCCGCATCGGCGGCATACTTCAAAGCTTTAATCGCATCAAAAACGGAACCCTCTCCATTAGGTCCAAAAAAGTCATACACTAGAATTTTTGATTGCGGTGCAACTCCCTTAACGCTTCCTTGAGAATTGTCAGCGGCGATAATTCCCGAAACGTGAGTTCCGTGGCCTGTGGTATCGAAGAGCGAACCGCTATCTGCAGTAAAATCATAGCCATTTATATCGTCGATTAGACCGTTGCCATCGTCATCGACACCATTTTCGACTTCTTTGGGATTTATATAAAGTTGGCTTCGCAATTGGGGGTGAGTTCGATCTATGCCCGAATCAATAACGGCGACAACGACACCCTGCCCATAAATATTTTTTGCCCACAACTTATCTGCCTGCATAGAGGTTGTTCCCCAATTGAGAGGGGAGCCCCAGCCCATCAGTTCGAGGGATTGATCTTTCGGAATATAAACCTTGTAGTTATCTTCGACGAAATCAATTTCGTTTTGATGTTTATCAACGAAGTCCTCGAGCTGACTTTTTTGCTTTAAAACAATTCGAGAGACTTTGCCATTTTTAAAGCGCACAATTTTTTCTTTTTGAAGCGCGAGGTCGGAGCATACGGTGCCCGCCGCTTTACTTTGCCCCTCGCTTTCTTTTGAGCTCTTGGCACAAGCAACCAATGTCACTGCAAAAATGCAGGAGAAAAATAAGCGAACAACATCCATGTCTAATCCTTTGACGACGTCTGCGGCCATCGTGGCTACAGAGGGTAGTTTATACCAAATTCACTGGCTTTATGAGACCAGCAAAATAGAGACTCACCGTTAGGTAAGAAAGGAAAATCAAAACCAGACCAAGGTTGAGGTGAATTCTATCCTAGGTCCGCTATTTTTGGGCAAACTATCCTCACCACTCCAATTCCGCCGAAACAACTTGAGTTGTTATTTGATGAGCAAGAACAACAGGGTGCAGAGACAGCGCCGTAAACTATTTGCCAAACGCAAACAGTGCGATATGTTGAAACGATGAATTCATCGCAACTCTCCGCCGGCGCCCGTATATGTACTTTGGGTACCCTGTCGCTGTTGATGAGCGAGATTTATATCGATCATCTCAACACCTATAGTTCCGACAACGTCTATTTAGATCTGACTTCATTTTTTATTTTTGGAGGAATTGCGCTGGGAAATGTCTTAGGATTTCCCTATCGCAAGCTTGAATTTGATATCGACATAGAATGGCTCCTGACTGGAGCGCTTCATGGGGTGGCATTTTTGGGTATGATCTATTTTAGGAAGTTCGCGCCCATTTTTTGTCTCTGCCGTTTATTGGCTTCGGAATTTGCCTTACGACTTTATTTTCTCGCTACACCCTTAAGATGCTCATCATTTGTCTCAATATTGCGGGCTTAATTCTTCTGGTGTTTTACTTTTTTATCGTCAAGCGGGTGCCGGAATATTTTCCATTGATTGTCATACTTTTACCCTTGCTCACATCTCTTCAGATCAAATCATCGCAAAAGCACGTAGAAAGTTTTAAATACTCCATTTTAGTTTTGGTGATTATTTTCTTTAGCGCAGGCGCATTCGAGCCCAAGCCCCATGTAAGCTACGCCTTCGCACCGATCAACACGTCGGAAAAGGTGAGCGAGTCTCGGTTTAATCTCTTATTCAGAACGGATCTCTATACGCGCGAAAACGGAGATTATTTCTATGTGATTGATGGCAGGAAGTTCGCTTGGATTCCACGCTTCTGGCTCGCCAATAAGATTTTAGGGAATGATCCGATTCGACCCCACATTCATAATGTCCCTTATTTTTTCTTAAAGCCGAAGAAAGTTCTTGTGATTGGTTGTTCTGAGGGGAAAAACGTCCTGACCGCCATACGCGGGGGAGCAAAAGACATTACGGCTCTAGATATCAATCCTCACGTCTTTGATATTTTCAGAGAAGATTTGGCGGGCCTTGGCAAACTCATATATTTTCGGCCGGAGGTGAAAACGGTCGTCGCCGAAGGTCGCCACTTCATTAGTTCCTCCCAAGAGAAATACGATCTTATCACACTCCAAGGTGTTCAATCGGGGAATACGATCTCAAATATCTCCACGGTAAAGATTGAATCCCATCTCTTTACGAAGGAAGCGTTGATTGCGATGTGGAATGCGCTATCGGACGACGGAATGTTATTTTTTGACGAATATACCCTGCCGAATATGTACAATGTGACTTTTCTTCAACAACTTCTATATACGGCTCGCGAGGCGATTCCGCTGGATGATTTTGAGTCTCATGTTTTTTACTACGGGTATGAGCAGCACGGAGACTATATCGAGCTTTCATCACAGCCAGGGGCTCGATCACGAGAGGGATTTATTCTCAGTAAAAAGCCGATATCTGTTGCCCCGGTCAAAACCTTTCTTGATCAGGGATTTTTTCAACAGAAGCCCATTCCTACATCGAAAGACAACATAAAACCTCTAACGGATGACACTGCGACATTCACTCATCGTGAGTTGGCCTACCTGCCTCAATGGTATTTGGGTCTAGCACTATTGAGTGTGTTCATTCTTATTTATCTAGGGTGGAAATGGTTTGGCCGCGGAAATTATCTTTCGGTGGCGTTGCCTCTCTCCCTTACAGGTGTAGGCTATATGTTCTTTGTAGCCGGTCTTGCATCGAAGATATTTATCTGGTTAGGGCACCCGGCTTATGTTGTGCCTGCGCTTTACATTCCCCTCTATGCCATCAGTTTGATGGGTGGATTATGGTTACTGAAGGCGAAGTTTAGTAACGGTCTTTACTCTTTACTTATGCTTTTAGCTTTGGCCACGGGAATTTTAATCTTCGAGGCCCCGCTGTCAAAAGCGATACTCTCCCAACCGTCCTTTATGATAAAAGTTATTTTTACACTGATGACGGTCGGTATTTTTGCGATGCTTGCGGAGATACCCTACATTTTTGGGTTGCGAAGTTTTCAAAATACAACACTCGCTCGCGCCAATGCACTTGAGCATGTTGGTAATCTGACGGGCATCCTTTTTTCGCTTTACGTTCAGGAAATCTATGGCGTCGGCTTGTTGTTTAAACTGACTCTGGGTATTTTTGGGATCATTGCCGCTTTATTTATTTTACAGCTTTTTGGTAAAATTAAGATTCAGCAGGTTTAAATCGCAAAATATTTAATTGGTATCGAGTTTTAAAATAAACTGAGTGAGAAATGCAGAAAATCGCTCCTCGACGGACTGAGCGCGCTCGGTGACCTCTTCATGAGTGAGTCTGTTGTTGGATATGCCTGCAGCAAGATTGGTGATGCAACTGACAGCACAGACTCGTAAGCCCAGATGATTTGCGGCGATACTTTCGGGCACCGTACTCATCCCAACGGCTTTACCGCCGATCAATTGAAGAAAGCGAACTTCTGCGGGAGTTTCGTAAGCGGGACCACTCACGCCGCAATAGATTCCACGCCAAGAACGAATCTGCATAGCATCTAATGTCGAAATTAATTTTTGAGTGAGTTTTTTATCGTAAGCCTCTGTCATGTCGGGGAATCGTGGTCCTAGATTTTTTATGTTTGGTCCCATCAAAGGATTTATTCCCATCAGATTAATATGATCTTCGATGACCATAAAATCTCCAGGAGACATGTGAGGATCTAATCCGCCCGCGGAATTCGTCAACATGGCCATTTCAATTCCTAGCATGGCTAAGGTGCGAATCGGATAGACGACCTGCTCCATTGTGAAGCCTTCGTAGTAATGGACGCGGCCTTGGAGAATTGCGACGGGGGTTGCTCCCACGTGACCTAAAATTAAGCGGCCGCTGTGACCTTCTACCGTGGGTGCTCCGAAGTGAGGGATTTCGCTGTAGGGAATCGAAGTTTCAACTTTTACATTTTTAACAAAAGCGCCCAGCCCCGAACCCAATACGATTCCTAACTTAGGTTTGAGTGATGACTTGGCTCGGATAAAGCTTGTAGTTTCTTGTAGGTTCTCGATAACCGCCATGCCGCGTGCTTCCCGTTCTAAAGTTTGTCTAATATCAAACTGGTCATTGCCGGCTTTTGCAAGGAAATCTTATAAGCCGTAGTCAAAAACGCTTCGGACTGAAAGATCTTTTGCGAATCGCTACCAAAGACAGAAAAAAGTTTTTCGTTTTTATTGATCCGATCACCGACCTTTTTATGAACAATAATACTTGCAGCAAGGTCTAATTGTTCCCCAGTCACTTTACGGCCTGCACCGAGAGCAATCGCAGCATAACCGATAGCTTCGGTGTCGTAGTTGGCAAGGTATCCATCAGATGTGGCGCAAATATGATGCCATCCGTCTACAGGGGGTTGAATGATTTGGTCGGGATCACCACCTTGAGATTTTACAATCTCGCACCATTTTTGGTAGGCCCCACCGTTCTCTAAGGTGGTTTTAGCGTGCTCGTAGGCCGCCGGATGATCTTTCCATTGACCAGAGAGAACCAACATTTCTGCGGATAACTGTAATGTCAGTTCGCGCGTATCACTAAAATCTTGAGGACCATATCCGAAGTAAGACTGACCGGTCATGAGCGACATGCACTCTAAAATCTCAATGCCGTTTCCTATAAATCGACCCAAGGGCTCTTCCATATTTGTGATGTAAGCTCGAGTCTTAACTCCATTATCTTCACCCGTTTTAACTAGCCATCGTGCAAGTTCACGAGCTTGGGAAATATTTTTCATAAATGCACCGGAACCACATTTAACGTCTAACACAAGACCCTTAATACCTTCGGCAATTTTTTTAGAGAGAATACTTCCGCAGATGAGCGGAAGGGACTCTACAGTTCCTGTCACGTCTCTCAGAGCGTAGATTTTTTTATCAGCCGGGCAGATGTCTTCGGTTTGACCGATGATTGCACCTTTTATTTTTTCAACTTGCTCCTGAAACTGCTCCAAGGTGAGCTGAGTTTTAAATCCTTTAATGCTTTCTAGCTTATCAATCGTTCCGCCAGTGTGGCCTAAGCCACGGCCTGCAATCATAGGAACACGAACTCCGCAGGCGGCGACAAGGGGAGCAATAATTAAACTTGTTTTGTCACCAATTCCGCCAGTACTGTGTTTATCAACCGGAAGTGAGTCGGTGTTTTTGAAAGTTAATGTTTTACCAGAATGGAGCATGCAACGAGTGAGCACTGCGGTTTCAGCGGGTGTCATCCCTTTGAGAACAATCGCCATCAATAGAGCGCTCATTTGGTAATCGGGAATTGTTCCTTTGTGATATCCGGAAACAAAAAAATCAATTTCGTGTTCACTAAGATCTTGTCCATCGCGTTTTTTGCGGATCACGGCCGCAGGAAGAAGCATCATGAGCGGGCCATCCAGTCTTTAAGAATTTCTACGCTTTTGGAAGCACCGACACGTTCAACGTTGAGCGCATAAAACTTTTGGAAGTCATCGTAAGAACGAATCCCACCGCTCGCTTTGATTTTTAAACCGGGACGACCGAGTTCGCGCATCAACTTTATGGCCTCGACAGTCGCGCCCGTTCCAAAAAATCCTGTGGACGTTTTGATAAACTCTGCGCCGCTCTCGTTGACCGCCTGAATGGCTTGAGAAAGCTCCTCGCGGGTGAGGGCTCCGGACTCGACGATAATTTTTGATAAAGCTTTTTTATCGACGGCTTGGATCAAAGTTTTTAATTCGTTTTTGACGAGATTGAAGTCACCGCTCTTGAGTGCGCCGACGTTCATTACAAAATCGAGTTCGTCAGCACCCAACGAAATCGCATCTTGCGCTTCGGAGAGTTTAGCTTCTGTCGTGTTCGCTCCCAAGGGGAAGCCAATCACGGTGCAGACTTTGACGGCACTTCCTGCTAACTCTTTTTGAGTGAGGCGGATCCAGCAAGGATTTACACAGACCGAAAAAAAATTGTGCTCGCGAGCTTCGCGGCAAAGATTTTTCACATCATCGCTGGTAGCATCTTGTTTAAGAACTGTATGGTCGAAGAGATGAGCTATAGTTTTCATATAACAATAGGTAACAGTTCCCTTTTTGATATGCGATGTATAAAAAAACAATTTTGTTTTTTTATACATCGCATATCAAAAAGGGAACTGTTACCTATTGCATTAGCTGGTTTTTTTGGGGAACGGGGTGGGAATTCCGGGGGCGCCGAGGGGCGACTTGATCGTCGTGCTGGTGCCCGAATTTCTGTCGGAGATGGACTTTGCCATGAGAGCCTTTCCAGTTTCGATCGCAATTTGGTTTTCCTGCATCAGTTTCGTAAGAGCATCATCTAGAGTCTGCATTCCTTCAGCCCGTCCGGTCTGCATTGTCGATTTGATTTGGAAAATTTTGTTTTCGCGAATCAAGTTTCCAATGGCCGTGTTATTAATAAGAATCTCATGAGCTGCGACTCGCCCCTTTCCTAATTTAGGAAGAAGCAATTGCGAAACGACGGCGCGCAAGCTCTCTGACAGTGCGGAACGTATTTGAGACTGTTGATCCTCGGGGAAGGTGTCGATAATTCGGTCGATCGTTTTAGGTGCGCTCATTGTATGGAGCGTGCCAAACACCAAGTGTCCTGTCTCTGCGGCTTTCAATGCAAGGGCAATAGTCTCCGGATCTCGCAACTCTCCCACGAGAATCACATCTGGGTCTTCTCGAAGAGCGGCTTTAAGTGCGGTGCTAAATGATCGTGTATTCGTTGTGACCTCTCGTTGATTGATCAGTGACATCTTATTGGAGTGCACAAATTCGATAGGATCTTCCATCGTTAGGATGTGAAGTTTTTCCGAAGCATTGATCTCATTGATCATGGCCGCAAGTGTTGTCGATTTTCCAGAACCTGTGGGCCCAGTGACCAGAATGAGTCCCTGGGGGGCACGGATAATGTCGTAGAGAGGTTTTGGTAATCCGAGCTCGTCCATAGATTTAATTGTTTCCGGAATAAAACGAAAAACCGCTCCGACACCTTTGCGATGCAAGAAAACGTTGCAGCGAAAGCGACCAATATTAGGTGCTTGATACGCGCAGTCTAATTCCCAGTTTTCTGCGAATCTCTGGCGTTGCTCTTCGGAGAGGAGTTCAAAAATTAATGCTTTGCACTCTTCGTTGGTGAGGTCGCGATAATCGAGCTTTTCGATCTGACCATCGATTCTTAAGCAAGGAGGCGCTCCTGTGGTTAAATGAAGGTCAGAGGCCCCTTGTTTTACCATCAGTCTAAATAAATCATCGAGCTTTGCCATATCCACTCCGTCATTAAAATAACTCATATATTTTTCGGCATTTACGGGGTAAAAATGAAGAACTCGAACGAGGTTTTATGGTTAAAACTGAAATTCTTATCCAGTCCAATCGTCTAGAGACCCGTGTGGCGTATCTCGAAAAAGGGGAACTCGTCGATTACAAGGTCGAGCGAAATACAAACCCCACTTTGGTCGGTGCGGTTTACCGTGGCCGAGTGGTGAGAGTCCTGCCCGGGATGCAAGCGGCTTTTGTCGATATTGGTCTAGAGAGAGCGGCGTTTCTTTACGTGGGAGATGTTCGTGAGGAGGATTTCGTTTTCGAATCCGAAGATGAAGTCGCTGGTTTGTGGAGTGACAAAGAAAAACCAAAAATCCAGGAGCTGTTAACTGAGGGTCAGGCCATTCTCGTGCAAGTGGCGAAGGATCCTATTGGATCTAAGGGTGCGCGAATCACGACACATATTTCTATGGCGGGTCGACGGATCGTCTATCTTCCCACGCTCAGCCACTTTGGAGTCTCTCGCAAAATCGAAAAAGAAGCGGAGCGAGAACGACTCAAGGGTCTCATGGAAAAAAATATCACCGAAGGCGGAGCTATCGTTCGTACCGTAGGTGATGGAATGACCGAGGACGAGCTCCATAGCGATCTCGAATATCTTCAAAAAGTGTGGAAAGATATTCAAGAGAATTACAAATCTTCTCAAAATGTTGGAGCTGTTCACACCGAGGTGGAGTACAGCTTAAGAGTATTAAGAGACATGTTAAATCCGGATGTGGATCGCGTGTGGGTCGAAGGGCAGAATACCTACGAGCGGATTCAGAAATTTGTCTCTCAGTTTATGCCGATTTATACTAATAAAATTCATCATTACTTCGAAAAAGAACCCTTGTTTAGTCGGTTTGATATCGATGTCGAAGTGGAAAAAGCTCTCGCGCGCAAAGTGTGGTTGCGTTCGGGTGGATATTTAGTGATCGACGAGGCGGAGGCCTTGGTCGTTATCGACGTCAACACCGGAAAGTTCGTTGGTAAAAAAGATTTAGAAGACACCATCTTTAAAACCAATATGGAATCTGTCAAAGAGATCGCGCACCAGATTCGACTTCGTGATTGTAGTGGAATTATCGTGGTCGATTTTATTGACATGCTCGAGCAGGATCATCGGCAAAAAGTTCTTAAGGCTCTCGAGGAGGAAGTGAAGCGGGATCGGGTGCGCGTTTCGGTCATCTCGATGACGGGACTTGGACTTGTGGAAATGACGAGAAAACGTTTGCGCTCGAGTCTTCGTCGTACACTTTCGGACCCTTGTTTTTATTGCGAGGGATTGGGAACTCTCAAAAAGAAAGAGACCATCGTTTGCGAAATTTTTCGAGATCTCACTCAGGTTCTCACCAAAAAGACAATCACCCATCCCATGATTGTTCACTGTCATGGCGATGTAGTGAATTGGGTCTACAGCGAAGAGAGCGAAATGATGGACACTTTCGAGGAAGAGCTCGGCGTACCGGTGATTTTTCGCACAGACTCTCGCCTCCACTTTGAGGAATTTCGAATCGAAGTTTAATTTAGATTCTTTTTAGATATTAAAGAATTGAAGAGTGGTGGCGGATGGTTTTTCGATGACCGTCGCCTTAACTCCTGCGGGAACCTGAAGTTTAACCGTAGATATGTCGCCATTGGCAAGATAAGCCACGGCTTTCTTTCGCAATCCAGAGCTGCGGTCCACATCGATAAGGTAAAAGCCTGACTTTGAGATGACTTCGTTTGAAGCCTGAAGGAGAGCTCCTAGAGATTCACTTTCCAAAATCAGTAGAGACGTTTGAACTGTAGTTTTGCTTTGTCTAAAATATCCTTCAAGCAGCGAATCTGCGGGTTTCTCAATCCAACATAAATCCTGAGGCTTTACGGAAATGCGAATATCAGGCTCTGTGCAAGACCAAAGCTGCAAAGCCTGGCCATTGTGACTTTGTCCCGCTCTTAAGAGAGTAAAACGCGAGTCTGCACTGAGCTCATTTAAAGCCTGGTAATGATCTCCGATGGAATCAAAAGCCATCATAAGTAAATAAGGACATTTTATAGCCATAACAACTTTGACCAAAAAAACGAAATGCCGTCAAAGTTTATTTTCGGCAAGCATCGATAGTGCTTTTATATTTCTGATGGAGGCGAGGATTTGAGCGCAGAAGGCCCATGGACGTTTTGAAGTCGCTCGCCACCATCCGAGACAATTTACAGTTCTTTTGATAGGCAACAAGAGCATCATCATAACGTTTTGTTTGGTAGAGCGCGCGAGCTTGCCCTAAGTACGCGGGGGCGGAAGTGTTATCGATGCCGACGGCGGCTGTGTAGTGTTCAACGGCGGCGACGGGATTACCTTCTTTCATGTAAAAATCGGCTAACTCTTTTCTTGCCAAAAATGATTTTGGTGTCGCTGTGACCGCGCTGATTAAGGTCTTTTTTGCGAGCTCTTTAGAATCATTGGCCATATAGGCCTGACTCAAAAATACGGCGCCCTCGGGACTTTCCGGAAGTTGAGATCGTGCGGTTTCGCAAACTTTAATCGCTTCATCCCAGTACCGAGCCTCCACAGCGTATCGACATCGGTTAATCATATAGGCTTCTTTTTCCCCATTGTTCTCGATGAGCTTTCTGTACACTAAGGTGGCCTCTTCGGCGTAAACCGAAAGATACTTTTCAATCGTTGCCGCCCACTGAAGGTAGGCATCTTCTTTTTTGGGATCTATGCTGATGGCAGTTTTAAAAGCTTCGACAGCAAGAAGCACTTTGGCTTTCTTTTGTTCCATTGTGGCTTCCTTACCGGCGAGAAGGGCGTAGGATTTACCTTCGATAAATTTAGAATGAGCCGTCGGCGCATTTTTATTCGACCAAAAGGTGAGAATATTGAGGGCTCCTTTGGCATCGGCGATTTCGAGTTGTGCTTCGGCGAGGCGAATGAGTTCGGTGCCTGTGAGTTTTTCTTGAGCCGGCAGAATCACGTCCACTGCAGATTTCCACTGTTTCTTTTTGATGTAAAATTCGAAGAGAAATCTCCGACTTGTTACGTTTTCGGGGTTAGCCTGGAGATTTTTATACAATTGTTCGACTTCCGAAGAGGCTAAGTCTCTGTCGAGGGCATAGGCTTTTGAGAGGGAAAATACCCCCAAAAAGACGTACAGAATAAGTTTAAAAATGCCGATATTAGACATGTACGATTGTATTATCGGCATTTCACTGGAGAAACTTTTGGGAGCTCGACTTAAGACGAGTAAGGGCCTTTGGGGGCGTTTAGATCACCGCGGACAAGCGGTTCTCGAGTACATTTTAGTACTAGCCGTCACTGTCGCTATTATTCTCGGTGTGATGTACCAGTTTAGCGATGCCTTTAAAAAATATGTCGCCAGCTATTTTGGGGATTATGTCGCCTGTCTTCTCGAAACAGGAGAAATGCCTTCGCTCGGTGGCGATAGCGGTGCAACGGCCTCCATCTGTAATTCGGAGTTCGAACCATTTTCAATTGCCTCAGGCCGACCGTTGAGTGGCAATGGCGTGGGTAACGGGAGCGGGGATCGTAGTTCCGCCGCCGCGAGGAGGGCGGGTGAGAGTGCGGCCCGGGGGAGATCTCGCCGTTCGGGATCCGCCGGCTTTACATCCACGGGAAATACCACTCGCAACGGAGAAAATTTCCGTCGCCGCGGAGGTCGTTCTCGATACTCCCCCTCAGACTCGACTGGGAGTAGCGAGAATAAACAGAGTTTGAATTTGGCCCAGAGTGAAGATCGCAAAGGTTATCGAGCGCAACAAATGTATCGCCAGGGTCGCTCTCGATTAGGCAATCGATTTAGTGTTTTCGATGAAAAACGTTCGGAAAAGGGAGGCTTCTTTACGAAGCAAAAAATCACCGCCAAAACAGGTGAAACTATTATTAACAAACGCTTGCCCTTTGATCCTAAAAAACTAACGCTTCGACGAAATACGGCGTCGACGAGTTTGAGTCTGGATTTGTCGGTCAGCGATTATATCCGTTACATTATTGTATTTGGAATTATCATTGCGATAGTGATCTTCTTCGGTGGTCAGATTGCTCAGCTTCGCAAAAGCTGGGAAAAATAGTTCGAACAAGCTATTTGATTTCGACCGACCTTATCTCTCCAGGTTTAAGATTCGAAACAAAGATCGGTCTTTGATTTTTAGCCAAATGAAGAAGGACATCCATCTTTTTTTTCATCGGAATTTGGAGTGTCGGACCGCGCTGTTTCCAGAGAATGCGACCTTCTCGATCCGAAATACTTACCCATCGACTGCCACAAGTGAGTCGTAATTTGGGATCGCGACAGGTGAAAGTAATGGTGGTCATCTCGCTGGAGTGCTCACTCTCCGCGGGGTTCCGAGATCGGTCGGTTGCAAGTTGAGAACACCCTGCGGTTTCCTCACAGAGCATTCCTGCGGATGGAAAAGGGATCATTTCTTTTCTCGATGAACATGAAGCTAAAATAATGGAAATAAGGAAAAAGAAAATAATTCGAAGATTCATAAGAACCTCTCTTTCTACGCGATGAGCGTAATACGAAAGAGAGGCGTCTGTAAATACGAGAACTTTGAGCTCCCAAAAATTTTAAGAAGTTTTGCTGCCGCCCGTGGGGTTAACACCGCCCAACACACGTCGCTTATCCAGTCCGTACTTTTCAACCTTCATAATAAGCCCAGCTCGACTGATGCCGAGTTCCTTAGCTAATTTAGACTTGTTCCAGCCGGTACGGCGTAGGCCTTCGCGGATGAGGTCTTTTTCTAAATCTTCGATGGCGTCTTTTAAAGTACCCGCAACTCGAGTTCCCTGAATTTTTGTCGCTTCGTTGCTCTCGAGAATCTTTGGAGAGAGCATATCAGCGAGAATTTTACTTTCGGTGCCCGATAATACAACAGCTCTTTCCATCTCGTTTTGTAACTCACGAACGTTTCCTGGGAAAGGATAGTCATAGAGTTTCTCGAGAGCCCGTTTAGTGAGGATCCGTTTAGGGAGGCCTGCTTTTTTACATGCGGATTCAATAAAAGCCTCTGTGAGCAAAGGAATATCTTCCTTGCGTTCACGCAGTGGCGGAACGCGAATGTTAATGACGTTGAGGCGATAGTAAAGATCTTCTCGGAATGTTCCTTCTTCGACCATTTTGCGGAGATCGCGATTGGTTGCCGCAATAATGCGAACATCCACGCGCTTCATCTCCAGCGCACCGACGGGCGTAAAAGTTCCTTCTTGGAGTACTCGAAGAAGTTTAACTTGCATCTGAGGAGAAGTATCTCCGATCTCGTCAAGGAAGAAAGTTCCCTTGTCGGCAAGTTCAAATAGACCTTTTTTGTCCTTATGAGCTCCAGTAAAGGATCCTTTCGTGTGTCCGAAAAGTTCAGACTCTAAAAGATTATCGTTAAAGGCGGAACAGTTAGAAACCACAAAGGGTCGGTCTTTACGAACAGAATTGTAGTGAATCGAGTTCGCGATCAAATCTTTACCTGTTCCGTTTTCCCCCTGAATCAGCACGGTACTGTCGGTGGACTTGATCTTGTCCATCAAAGAGTAAAGACTTTGCATGGGTTTAGACTTTCCAATAATTTTATCGTACTTGTAACGGCTACCTAATTCTTTATTCAATTCTTTGATCCGCTCTTCGCGGCTAGTGATTTCGACATGGAGTGTGATGATCTCGCGAGAGATCAGCTCCACTAAGTCCATAAAGTGATTTTTTTCGTTGGGAGTTAAAAAGCGAAGACTCTCGATGATTCCCGCAATGGCTTCGGGGTTGATGCCACCCGCGGCAAAGCGCTCAGCCAATTCACTACGACGGTGAGTTTCGCTAGCGTCTTTAACAAAACCCATGGCGACGACAGTTCCCATAAATTCGCGTTCAATTTCTATCGGGAACACGGCAACATCAAAACCTGTGGCATCCCATTTCTTTACAGCATATCTGTTTTGAGACTGACGAAGATCCACCAAACTTTGGTTGACGAGTTGTGAAAGACTCTCGCGTGCATCTCCACTTTTAAGGAAGTGAAATACAGCTTTATTGACTTGATCACCTTCAGCGTTACCAAAACCACGGAGTGTTCCGGCTTCGTCTGTGAACACCACATCGATATTCCACCAGGTCGCTAAAATTTGTTTTAGTTTTTTGATGACATGGATGTGTTCGAATTCGTCCCAATTAATTAACATTGCGTGACCCCTTTATGTAAAATAACTCAACAGCTTATCGTCAAAATTTTAAACAACTTGATTGGGACTTTGGTAGAGAACTCTTCCGTTTCTCTCAGGGCTTTCGCGGAGAGAGATAACTGTACGAAGGTCTCCGTGCGGTGGGGGTGTGCAGGGAGGACGTTATCCTGAGCGAAGCGAAGGATCTTTCGGGAGTCTTTGCTTTGCTCAGAACGCATGTGCTTTTAGGGAGATTTGAATTTTCTGGGTGATCTTTGGGGGTTAGGGGAATTTGAATTCCGGTGTGAAATTCAGGGGTTAGTGGGAACGATTTGTTGCTATTTAATGGGGGATTTTATATGTTGCCCGCATGTGGAAATCAGCTCGAAAACTATGGCCTCTGGTCTATCCTTATCGTATGGGGCTCCTTGTGGCTTTTCTGGCGGGATTGGCGATCGCGGTGTTTTCAACGATCTTGCCTTTCATGGTCCAGCTTTTAATTCAAGCTTTAGAGAAGAAAGATATTTTAGGACTTAATCCAGAGCTGGAAAAAATTCTGCTCCATGTGTTTTCGCAGGAGACGCTTCGCAGTTTTTTTGAAAATCATTTTCTCGTGGTTAAGACGGTCGCACTAGGTTTACCGGTTTATTATCTGATTTTCGGTTTCTTTCGCTATTACAACACCTATAAGTTTCAATACATTGCCGAGATGGTCACCAACGAAATGCGTTTTCGTCTCATGGATAAGTTCCTTACTTTAAATTCTAAATTTTATATGCACAATACTCACGGATCCGGTGGTCTACTGAGTCGCACGCTCAATGATACGATGATGATTCAGGGGGGGATGGGTTATTATACGGATCTCTTCCGCGAGCCGATCATTGCTATTGTGCTTACAATTTATATGTTTGTCCTCAACTGGCAAATCAGTTTGTTTTGCGTTTTATTTTTGCCGTTTTTTTCTTATCTCATCCGTAAATTGACCAAAACATTACGTCGTCTCAGCACCGACAGCCAGGAAACATTAGAGCTCGTGACTAAGAATTTAAAAGAGGGCCTCGACGGAATGCGAGTGATTCAGTCATTTAACCTCGAAGATCACATGCGTGCCAAATTTAGGAATTCAATTAATGATTACAACCGAATTCGTCGGAAAGTCATTAAGCGTATGCAGCTTGCAAGTCCGGTGAACGAGGTTTTAGCGTCTCTGTTGACTGCCGGAATTGTCGTTTGGATTGGCCATATGATTTTTGGAGGGCAAGCTGATGTCGGTGAATTCATAGCTTTCATCGTAGCGGCGGGATTTCTTGATAAACCGGTTAAGCGCATTCAACAGGCGATGGTCATGTTACACCCGACATCTGTTTCTCTAGATCGAATCTTCGAGATCATTGATAGCGAGCAGCTCGTTTCCGAAATTTCAAACCCGAGACCCTTTCCTAAAGATTGGAAAACCATCGAATTTAGAAACGTCAGTTTTAGTTACGGAACTGAAATTGCATTGAAAAATGTAAATCTTAAAATTAATCGCGGCGAGATCGTGGCTCTTGTCGGAGAGAGCGGAAGTGGAAAGTCGACGATGATGAATCTGTTAGAGAGATTCTTCGACCCGGATCAGGGCGGTATCTATGTCGATAACATTCCGTTGAAGGACTTTTCTCTTAAGGATCTGCGCGCCAATATTGCGTTAGTGACTCAAGATGTTTTTCTCTTTAACGAAGATCTCGAAGAAAATATTCGCGCCGGAAATCATGTCAAAGACGTTTCAAAGGTCCATGAAGCCATTGATAAAGCCAACGCTCGAAAATTTATCGATCGTCTGCCCCAAAACATCAAATCCCTAGCCGGCGAGCGTGGATCTAATTTTTCAGGTGGAGAAAAGCAGCGAATTAGTATTGCGCGCGCTATTTTTAAAGATGCACCAATTCTTATCCTGGACGAAGCCACAAGCGCTCTCGACTCCGCCAGTGAGGTGGAAGTCCAAAAGGGGATCCAATCCCTCATGCAAGGTCGTACCGCGTTTGTGATCGCCCACAGGCTCTCAACGATCGCTAGTGCAGATCGTATCGTCGTTATGAGTAAGGGTGAAATCATGGAGGAAGGAACTCACAAGGAGCTCCTCGGAAAAGACGGAAGTCTTTATTCGTACTTCCACAAGCTGCAACTGCGATAATCTTATCTATCTTGAAACTCGTATCATATTGAGATGCGACTAAAGTTGAGGTCGTTTTATCCGATAAGTCTCGTAGAGGGGTACCTATGAAATATATTTTTATCATTGCCACATCATTCATCATCTCTGTTCATGCGTCCGCGCAATGTAGCGGTAGCGATGATTATTCGGATTGTGTTATCGACAGTAGCGATTCAGAATTTCAGGCGACTCCAGCGGTCAGCCATGGTGATGACGGGGCGCAACTCCAACAAGTGTCGAGTGATGTGGGGTGCCTCCAAAGCCCGACTGATAAAATTTATCGACATCCCATGGCCTCTATTAACGCTCATGTGAAGCATCTTAATAATGATTTTGGTCCGGCGGATAATGGCCGCCGTTGGCACATCATTAGTTGTGATTAAGTGATTAATTCGATGTCAGGTCTCATCAAACCGGCGCGCTCAAAGAATTCTCTATTAAATATGACTAGGCGTCGCCGGACCAACCGTCTTGGCTGAAATCTGGCTCCGCACCATCGCTGCTCGGCGGGGTCTGCGGCTCGTCGCCCTCAGAACTTTCAAAATTAACAGGTTTAATAGTTACTGCGCGATCTTCGCATTGCCAGCGCTCAGCGAAGGAACCATTGAGTCCCGGAGCGATCCAGCGAACTTGCCCCTCCGCTGTATTCGCGTAGCCGCGATTATCATACCCCTTTTGTGGAGAACACGCTCCATAAGCAAAAGCCGTCGACTGAGAAAATGTCGCTGCGAAAAAACTAACAGCCATAATTAATATTCCGAACACAGATTTTAACATCGAGCCTCCAGTCGAACGATAAGGAGTCGCATCCCCACCAGGTCACTTATCGGTGATTATGGACTAATCTTAAGTAGTGTCTCAGGGTGAGACACTCATTTTGCGAGTGAGACCAGCGCGCTCAAAGAACTCTTTTAAGAAGAGGCCGGTGTGTGTTTTTTTCTTTATAATCTCGAAGGGGGAGCCTTGCGCGACGATTTTACCGCCGCCTTCTCCGGCCTCGGGACCGATGTCAATAATATAATCCGAACGGGCGATGACATCTTGGTTGTGTTCAATCAAAATTACACTACCGCCCATGTCGACAATTTTATTGAGAACGGTCATGAGCAAGTGAACTTCGCGAAAGTGTAAGCCCGTGGTGGGTTCGTCTAAGATATACAAAGTCTCTCGGTGAGAGGACTCGCTCAGCTCTCTGGCGATCTTAATTCGCTGAATTTCTCCTCCGCTAAACGTGGAGGTATTTTGTCCCAGTTGCAGGTAATCTAAACCCACTTCTTTTAAAAACGATAGGGCTTTTCTAATTTGCGGATAGGCAATAAAGAATTCCATGGCTTCGAGAATCGTCATTTGCATGATGTCGTAAATATTTTTATTCTTATAACGAACATCGAGAATTTCTTCGCGAAATTTTTTTCCTTTGCAAGCCTCGCAAGTGATCTTCACATTATCCATAAAAACCATATCGACGTCTTCGTAACCTAGACCGCGGCAAACGGGACAGCGTCCTCCATCCACGTTTAAACTGAAAGTTCCTGGAGTATAGCCCCGCTCCTTGGCCAGCATGGTGGACGACATCATTTCTCGAATGGCATCGTAAATTTTTAGATAAGTCATTGGATTACTTCGCTCGGTACGTCCGACAGAGTGTTGATCGATGTAAAGAACATTTTTTAAATGCTCATAGCCCGAAATTTTTTTAAAGGGTTGGGCCTTTACATACTCTTCGGTTTCTAAAACCTGAGTGAGGGCTGGGAATAGAGTTTGCGTGATCAATGTGGATTTTCCCGAACCACTCACGCCAGTCACCGTTACTAAACGATTAAGAGGAATGTGGAGATTCACGTTTTTTAAATTGTGCCCGGAGGCGCCCTGGAGATGCAGCTGATATTTGTACACATCCATATCCACAGTTCGTGGAATGATGGGCACGATCGGTGCCGTTTTCGGCGCGAGATAGTTTGATGTGAGTGAATTGGGATCTTTGAGGAAGTCTTTGACGGTGCCCTCGAACATGACAGTTCCACCGAGAGAGCCTGAACCTGGGCCCATTTCGATAATGTGCGTACTGCTTCGGATCACGCTCTCATCATGTTCAACGACGACGAGAGTATTCCCGTAGCTATTGAGTCTTTTCAACTGATCAATCAAGCGATCGTTGTCGCGAGGGTGAAGTCCAATGGTCGGTTCGTCGAGCACATACAGTGTTTCCGAAAGCCCCATGCCCAATTGCTTCGCGAGCATGAGACGCTGGTACTCTCCACCGGATAAGGTTCGAGTGGGTCTGTCTAAAGTGAGATATTGAACTCCGATATTGACCAAAAACTCCAAGCGAGATTCCAACTGCGTGTAAACCTCTTTCACCGACTGCATCTGTGCTTCGGTGAGGGGGAGATTTTTGAGCCATGTCAGCGCCTCTAGCAAGGTCAGTTTACTCACATCCTGAACCGACTTGTCTGAGATCGTCAAATGACGGGTAAAGTTTTTGAGGCGCCCTCCATTGCAATCGGGGCACATGAACGAGCTTTTAAATCGCGATAAAAACACGCGGACATGCATCTTGTATTTTTTAGTTTCAAGATAATCAAAGAGCCCCAGCACGCCGTAGAAGGACGCGTCGCCCTTCCAGATAAGTCCCTTTTGCTTTGGCGGAAGATCTTTCCAGGGGAGGCGAGTGTCGATTTTCTTCGCCTTACAAAACTTGAGGAGTTCACGCTTATCATCTCGTGCGCTTGGCATTGTAAATGGGTGGAGAGCCCCCTGCTCGATGGAGAGATTGGGATTCGGCACCACTTTCTCTTCGTCGATGGTTAGAGTGTTACCAAAGCCATTACAAGTCGTGCAAGCTCCCATCGGCGAATTAAAACTAAAGAGCTGTGGAGAAAGTTGTGGAAACTGGTAGTGGCAAGTGTTGCACGATAAGGTCTCACTAAACGGGTAGGTATTCCCATCTGTGGACACTACTAACAGGCGACCTCCGCCCAAACTTCGGTTGAGATGAAGTGAGGCTTTGTAGGCTTGAGACATCGAATCCACCAGTCGACCCGAATCTTCTTTACTGACGGCGAATCGATCAATGACCACGTAGAAATCTTTTTTGGGAAGATCGCTGGTTTTACTTTTGGCGGTGAGTTCGGTAAAAGTTCCCAAATCTTCCAGAGAGGTCACTTTTTTCTTTTTCGCGTTCATTTGAAAAAGACGTGTGTAACCTTCGCCGAGAAGTAGTTTTAAGAATTTGGGATCGGCCAGCACCTGCGACTCTTTGTAGACGGGAGCGAGCAAGTACATTCTTTCGCCGGAATGATTCTTGATGAGTAGGTCTGTAATCGATGCGGGGGCGTACTTTGTAATAGGGCCGTGTCCGTTAGGGCACATGGCGGTACTGACTTTGGCGTAAAGGAGTCGAAGATAATCGAGAACGTCGGAGCTAGTTCCCACGGACGAGCGAGAGTTGCGAACAGAATTTTTCTGTTCTAAGGCAATCGCCGGCGGAATGTGATTGATGTATTCCACAAGAGGTTTGGGGGCTTTGTTTAAAAACTGGCGGGCGTAACTGTTGAGGCTTTCGATGTAACGCCGTTGGCCTTCGGCGTAGAGCGTTTCGAAAGCCAGAGAGCTCTTTCCTGAGCCGCTGGGCCCGCAAACCACAGTAAAAGATCCCAGAGGAATTTGGACATCCACTCCTTTGAGATTATTCTGCGTTACGTTTTTAAGTATGATGTGTTCCATACAGCGGATGAAGATACAGAAGTGATCCCCATTTTACAAGCGTAAGGTTCCAGCTCCCTACGTGCACTTTTCCCCACCGGCGTGGGGAAAAGTGCACGTAGGGAGCTGGAACCTTTAGAAGTCTTCGCGGAGGAAGCTTTTGTCCTCGACGTCTTTTTCTTGATCGGTCTGTGGGTTAGCTCCAGGTTCGGTTCCAGCGCGAAATGGGACACGAAGAGCGTCGGCACCATTTGAAACTTTACCCGTCACTTTATCTACCGTCGCAAACGTAATGCCTTCGGGGGGTTCAAATGTCGCAATCGGTAAATCTTTATGCACGTGCTGCATGTAGGGAAGCCAAATGGGGAGAGCGGAATCGCCGCCAGTTTCGCCGCGTCCTAATGTTTTCTCGGTATCTAATCCCACCCAAACACTCGTAGAGATTTGCGGTGTAAAACCGAGAAACCAAGCATCGTAATAACCATTCGTGGTTCCGGTTTTACCCCCAGAGGCGCGACCGAGGGCGGCTGCGCGTCCTCCGGTGCCGTCGGGCTCCATGGTGACTCCTTGGAGCATACTCACCATTAAGTATGCCGTTTGGGGCGAAATCAATTGATCGTGATCTGGAAAATAAAAAGAATTCACCAACGGTTTTAATTTGGGATCTTGTTCCATCTTTTGCTGATGGGCTTGGACCAGCCGAGGATATTCCTCTCGTTTGGTGGCGAACTCTTGCTCGATCGCCGCAATTTTTTCTTTAAATCTCTCATCGAGGGAGACATTTTTAAGTAAAGTGTTTCCTGCGTGGTCCTTCACCTCGCGAATGATAATAGGAGTAAAACGCTTTCCTTTGTTTGCAAAGACGGAAAAAGCTTTGTTCATCTCGTAGACGGTCACACCACTCGTACCTAGAGCCAAAGAGAGGTCCATGTTGAGCGGACTAAAAATTCCCAAGCGGCGAGCAAATTCCGCTGAAAAGGGCACGGTGGCTTTTTCCAACACTCGAATGGTTGGCGTATTTAAAGAGCGCTTGAGTGCTGTTCTCATAAGAACGTCTCCGGTAAATTTCCCGTCATAGTTCTCAGGCTTCCAAGCCTCTTCCTCTTCTTTGTCTTTGCTCGAAGCGGCTGTGGTTTGTGTATTCTCGTCCCCTTGTAATTTTTGTCCCCCGTAGACAATGGGAGCTCCCATGATCGGAGTCGCAGGAGTGAGGCCTGCATCCAGCCCCGCCGCATAAACGATCGGCTTAAATCCTGAGCCGGTTTGGCGCAAGGCTTGAATCGCACGATTGAATTTAGATTTTTTGTAGAAGTCGTATCCACCGACCATCGCAATAATGTCCCCAGTTTCGAGATCAAAGGACAGAAGAGCGCTTTCGACCTCCGGCTCTTGCTCTAATGCGAGATGCGCAAAGTTTTTATAATTTGTTTTAGGAGCATTTTTGCCAACGGCCGGGGCGCTGTAGGATTTATTGAGAATCATAACGTCGATCACGTCGCCGGGAAGCAACGCCTGAGAGACTTTTTTGATGTGGAGATGTTCTCCGTAATGAAGATCGGGATTAAATTTTCTCGCCCACGCCATATCCTTGAGGGGAATTACACCTTCGCCCTCGGCAAAGTTGACGTAAGCTACATTGGCCACATCATCAATTTTAACGACGAGGCCCTCGACGATTTCCCCAAGGGAGATGTAAGGAGGGATATTGTCCATTCCGTCGCCGACCGGTTGATGAAACGTCTTAAATTCTTTAAGCGTAGGAAATGATCCGTCGGCAGCGATCTCTAAATATTTTCTTTTATCTTTAAATAGAAAATCTCGGGTGGAAGTTAAAAATTTTTGAACATCCTCGGTATTGGCGAGATCAATTTTTCGTTTAGGCCCCCGATATCCACGACGCTTGTCAATGCGGCGTAGACCTTCCTGAACAACCTCTTGCGCTTTCTTTTGCGCGCTCAGATCCATTCCCATATAAATTTTTAAACCTTGATTAAGAACGACGTCCTCGCCTAAAGTTTCCACCAGAAGTTGGCGCACGATTTCGGTGTAGTACGGACCCACATCTTTATAAGATTTTTTAATCTGAACTTTGAGCACTTCCTCTACCGCTTTATCGGCTTCTTCTTGAGTGATACTCCCAACTTCGACCATTCGCCGAAGGACATGGCGCTGGCGATCTTTTGCGAGCTTAGGAGTCAGAACGGGATTCATTCGGCTGGGCATGGGTGCAAGGCCCGCGATCATCGCCATCTCGGCGAGGGATAATTTATCTATCGGTTTCCGGAAATACGTTTCTGCAGCCGCGACAATGCCGTAGGCTCCCTGACCGAGATAAATCTGATTGAGGTAAAGATAAAGAATTTCCTCTTTGGAAAGATGCTGCTCCATTTTGTAGGTAAGGAGAGCTTCCTTAATTTTACGTGTGTAGTTCTTTTCGGGAGATAAAAAGAGTGAGCGAGCGGTTTGTTGCGAGATGGTCGATGCTCCCTGCCGTTTGGAACCTGCCATGGTGTTGACCCAAATCGCTCGAGCAATGGCGATATAATTAAATCCGCCGTGAGTAAAAAATTCGTCATCCTCGACGGCAAGAAAGGCTTTCACAAAAAGAGGAGGCATTTTGTCATAAGGAACTAGAACGCGCACCTGATTGTAGAGCTCATTGACCTTTTGTCCTTTACGATCAAACACTTCCGAGACCAGTAAGGGTTTGTAATCAGCAATACTAAAAAGCGGCGGAAGTTGCTTGTATTGGTAATATAAAATTCCACCGGCAGAGACCGCCGCAAGAACAATGATGATGAAATTAACCAGAAGAATATTTTTAATGATTCGGCGCAAACGCAAAAGGGGGTCCTTTCCCTAAGATGTCGTATTCCTTATATTTTAAGGCTTAGGGAGAGTCGAGACAAGAGTGAGTTTTATTCTGCTAACGGACCTAGCAGTAGGTCCGTATAGATGGAAAGGTCATTTTGGAATTCGACCGACTGGTACTATTGAATACTTTGGCTACTTGTAGGTAGTCGTGTGGGCTCGGAGGCGGCTCCGTTCGAGGAGGCACAGCGAGTGGCGGGGCAGACCCGATTGGCTCTTTCAAAATGTTGAATGACGTCTCGTGGGACTTCGATTCCACGAGCCTGTAAATTGCTGTTCATACAGTGGTTACGAATTTGATCCATATTGTCCAAAGCCTGTTGAGCGGAGCTAAAGTTCGCCGCGCTTTCGTTTCGTTGGCCCTGAGAGGTCGCAATGGTGAGAGCTTGCATCATCATTGCCATCCTTTGCGTTTGCGCTTGCTGTTCAAGAGCTTCGCGTCTCATATCTGTGACTTTGTTCACGTGATCGCGCTGACTCTGCATTTGAGCTTCCAACTGTGGAATTTTATTTTCTGTATACTGAATATCGGCGGCAATCTCTTCGGCTTTTACTTTGTAAGACTGCATTTTTGTCGTCAGTGCATCGTCAGCTAATTTTTGTTTTTCGAGAGTCTCGGGATCGGACATACACTCGCTGTAGAAAACATTGCGTTGCTGCTTCATGCGGAAGCGAGTGCCGCGGGCGGCTCCAGTGCTTTGTGTTTCGAAACGAGTGGCGCCAGCTCGAGTGCGGTTCACAGCTAACATGTCGTTATAACGTTTTCTCGACTGCTGCCGGCACTCGACACGAATGGCAGCATGGGCGGCGCGCCGCTCCTGTTCTGCCTTTACGATCTCCTGGCGACGATTATATTCGCCTCGGCGATACTCGTGAATTTTATCTTGAAGCTGCATTCTTTGATTGAACTCTTCATTTTTGATTTTATTCATTTCCTCGAGATGTTTGACCTCTAAGTCCATCCGTTTGCCCTCAGTCTCCGCTTGCTTTTGCATGAGCTGGGCAATGGGGTTTGAGCTCGCAGACCCCGTAGAATTATTACTCGAAGTTCTTGTGGTGCCCCGGTCTCTCTGAACGATTTCTTTGAGTTTTTCTTCAGCCGCGCCCAGCGCGGTTTCACAGGCTTCTGGGCTTTTGGTTTCAGAATTCGCCCAAGCAAAAGAGCTGCCGAAAAGCAAAATGATAGGAAGAAATGCTTTTAAGTTCATAGGTCCCCCATGACTCTTATGTATCGGTAAAATACGGCCTAGACTTTAGCTTGCGAGGTAAAGATCTTGAAGAATCCAGACTGCGCCAAACCATAAACAAAACAAGGCGATAGGTTGATGGCGTCTCAAAATGAGAAACATCTCCGGGCGGGTTTTCTCAACCGCTTTGAGCCAAGGAACTTCAAGAACAAAGAACATCGTTAACCCATAAACAAAAGCGAGCCACATCGTCAGTTGATCTAAAAAGTCAATAGTCATAAAAACGTATCGGACTGAAACACCCATAAATTGAGGCCAAAAGTCATTTTTTTTGTGTCGCGACCTAAGGCATAACAACTCTAATAATTATGACCGAGATCCGGAATTTTGCTATGATCAGAGGTGAGATTTCTGTGGCATATGCTAAGAATACAGAAATCCTACAAGCAAATGTAAGGGGACTGTCCCTGACAATGGTGTGCAGGCCCAGTTTAAGCTGGGAAGCCTAAAGTTGTTATCATGGTCACCCACTTTAAGTCTTGGGATTTCCTTGTTTCTTCAGCGCCACAGATTTCTTTTTATTTTCTTTGTCATCCTGAGCAATTGCGAAGGATCTCTCACATTGACGTGGCTCCCTGCATTTATTACTCTTTCGGCGTGCAAAATTCCGATCCTCAAAAAAATAAAACGACAGTCAATAGCGCCTGGGCGTCTTTGTTAGAAAACAATGCTCCAGTGAAAACGTCACTGTCGACCTCGGGGAATCCGACGGCGATGCCCGCTGAGGTTGTGACGGCTCCATCAACAGTGGCGGAGCGTATCGGCCAGGAAACGGCAGAGCCCGCGGTGTTGACCGTGACGGGCTTAAACACGCTGATCAAAAAGAATATCGAAAACGAATTTCCAACCATTTGGCTCCAGGGGGAAATTTCGAATTTTAAACCGCACACTTCCGGTCACTATTATTTTTCTCTCAAAGATAATAAATCGCAAATCAGCGCGGTGATGTTTAAAGGTTTTAACTCCAAGCTTAAGTTCCGTCCCGAATCAGGGATGGAAGTGATCGTGCGGGGTCGCGTGACGGTGTACGAACCGCGTGGCACCTATCAAATATTTTGCGAAAACATGGAGCCTGTAGGAGCTGGGGCCTTACAGCAGGCCTATGAACAGCTCAAAGCTCAACTTCAAAAAGAGGGCTTATTTAATCCCGAACTCAAAAAGAAGTGGCCCGCGTTTCCTCAGCATATCGGAATCGTCACATCGCCAACGGGTGCAGCCATTCAAGATATGCTCAATGTTTTAACCCGACGTTATCGCGCAGCTCAGATCACCGTGATTCCGGCGCGTGTTCAGGGCGAGGGAGCGGCTGCAGAAATTGCTCGGGGAATTCAGTTAGCAAATCGAGTGAAAGACATTGATGTATTGATTGTGGGTCGAGGCGGCGGATCTATCGAAGATCTCTGGCCGTTTAATGAAGAGATCGTGGCTCGAGCGATCTTCGCATCGAAGATTCCGATTATTTCTGCGGTCGGGCACGAAATCGATTTTACAATCGCCGACTTCGTTGCCGACCACCGAGCCCCAACGCCCTCCGCCGCCGCGGAGATTGTCGCTCAGAGCGTGACGGAAACCACCGAGCGCCTCCGTCGCCAACAGCGTCAGTTATCTCACCTGATGCGACAAAAGCTCAGCGAGGTTTCTAAGTACCTTATTAATATACAAGCGCGCTTGGTGGATCCGAAACGCCGCCTCGAGGATTTAAGCCTGCGTTGTGACGAACTTTCCCATCGATTAAATTTAGCAATGCAACAAAAACTGCGAGAGCGCAAGATGCGAGTGCAACTTTTACGGACTCGCATGCCATCACCTAAAGATATGGTCAGTGCGGCGAGAGACGTGCTTAAACGCTTGCAACATCAGTTGGTGCTCCAGCAAAAAGCCATGCTCAGTCGAGCGCGCGAAAGCGTCGAACAGCAAATGACTTTATTGGATTCACTCAGTCCGCTGAAAGTCTTACAGCGGGGCTACTCGGTTGTTTTTAAAAATGAAAAAGTGATTCGAAGTTTTAAAGAAGTTCAGCCTCAAGATCGTTTGCGCGTTCAATTGGCTGATGGTGTTTTAGATGTCGAAGTTCAAAACGGGAGTAAACCATGAATTTTGAAAAACGTATCGGTCGAATGGAAGAGATCGTAAGTAAGATGGAAAGTGGCGAGCTTTCGCTCGAGGATTCCTTAAAGCTTTTTGAAGAAGGTGTTTCACTTTCTCGAGAGTGTCACAAGGAGCTCGAAAGTGCAGAACTTAAGGTGCAAACATTATTGGGTGTCGACGACTCGGGGAAACCGGTTGTAGGAGAATTCAAAACTCCATGAGTTTAGACTTCGCCACCACCCATCAGGACCTCATCAATGCTTTTCTTAAGGATTACTTTATTCATCTGCGCGAGGATTCGCGCGCGTATTCGACACCATTGATAGAAGCGATGGAGTATGGGGTTCTTAATGGCGGGAAGCGCTTTCGCCCGATGCTGTGCTTTTTGGCGGGTGAAGCTTTTGGCGCCACGACCTCTCAGTTGATGTCTTTTGCAGCGGCCGTCGAGATGATTCACGCCTTTTCACTCATTCACGATGACTTGCCTTGTATGGATGACGATGATCTGCGCCGAGGTCAGCCAACGACCCATAAAAAGTTTGGCGAGGCGTTGGCTCTTCTTGCGGGGGATGCCCTTTTAGCCGAAGCATTTTCTTTAATTGCTCGAGATTATAAAAACGAGAGCGCCGGGATGTTGCTGGTACAGATTTTGGCTCGAGCGACCGGTGCGCGGGGAATGACCGGGGGCCAAGCGCTCGACATGGGATTTGGAGAACCCATCTCCACTTTGGATATGCTCAAGAAAGTTCACGAAGGAAAAACGGGAGCTCTCATCGCCTCCGCCGTCGAAGGTGCGGGTGTCATCGCTCGCTTATCAGGACCTCAACAGGCGAAAGCCGCTCAATTTGGCCAAATGGTGGGACTTTTGTTTCAGATTAAAGATGATCTGCTGGATCAGCATGAAGACGCTCCTCAAAAAAATTATCCGCAAATGATGGGCGTGGAGCAGACATCTCAAGCGCTTCATTCTTTATCTAAAGATGCTGTTCGTCTTTTAAAAGATCTCACCCATCAGTGGCAAAATCTCGAAAAACTGCTCATCTATAATCTCGAACGAGACCACTAGACTCGTTGCGCGCGCGTTGCCGCGTTAAACAGAGAGTGCTACTTTTGAGGTATGAGAACACTTCACATTGCTTCTATTGCAGTTCTGGTCTTCACGCTCTTGGGATGTCAGCTCGTTAATAAAAGATCTTCACCTCAAAGTCCCAGCACTTCAGGAGTTGGCCCCAAGCCGTCGGTCACGACCGCCCCCCCAGCTCCTGTGCAATTGCCAGAGTTTGTCGGTCAGCGTGCGCCTCGCGTAGGGTTAATTTTGGGACCCGGCGGGGCGAAAGCCTTAGCTCACGTGGGAGTTCTTCAAGAGCTGGAGCGGAATAAAATTCCCGTGGTCGCCATTGCGGGGTTGGAGTGGGGAAGTCTTATTGCCAATTTGTACGCGACCAATGCTCAAAGCCACGAGGTCGACTGGAAAATTTCCCAAATCACTAAACCGAATATTGGGGCTAAAAAATTATTCTCCAAAAAATGGGACCCAGTTGCCGATCAAGAATACGATGCGTATTTGCAGAAGATATTTTTACAGAGCAAATTGGATTCCAACAAAATTCCGTTCGCCTGTCCTTTTATCAATGGTCGCAAAGTGGGGCTTGCTAAAAAAGGTTCGGCGGTGACCATCGTAAAGTCTTGCATGCAGTTTCCGCCGATCTTTGAGCTTAAAGACAATATGGCCGCTCCGTTTGCTTTAGGAGAGGTCACAGAGTTCTTACGAGGAGAAGGAGCCGAGCTGATCATTCTGGTGAACGTGCTTCCACGAGTTGAAAAGTCTGATTTTGCAGCATGGGCTATGGAAGATTGGTCTTGGTTCGCGTGGCTCGCCACTCAGGAGTCTTTAAATCAGGCGAAATTTTTTGGAGTTCACGAAGTGATTAAGGTCGATACAACCTCCTTCAGTATGGTTGAGGTCGATCAACGTCTACGTTTAATTCAGGTTGGCAAACAGGGATCTTCGGACGCCATCGACCGTATTGTAAAGAAGTATGATTTCTAAAGGAAAATATGCAAAACCGAACTTACAAAGATTTATCTGAATTTAAAAAACGTCGTGAGCACATCGCGCAAAAATATGCGGGTTCGGCTATTATTTTATTTTCAGGAAACGAAGGTCATTGGGAGCGATTTCGCGCACAAAGTAACTTTGTTTATCTGACGGGTTTCGAGGAGCCCGATTCGGTTTTGGTCTTCCTTCCCGGTCAAAAGAACCCGTATAAACTCTTCGTCAGACCTCGTGATCCTGCCAAGGAAATTTGGGATGGTTATCGTTACGGTTTAGAAGGGGCCAAATCGGTTTTTGGTGCCGATGAGTCTTTCGATGTGAACCATTTCTATCAAGAGCTCCCAAAACTCTTAGCTAACGTCGATCGTATTTATGTATCTCTCGAGGGTGGGGAGCGCGATCTTCAGATGATTCGGTCGCTGCAACAATACGTGATGACCCTTGGGAGAACCGGTCGCGGCCACATTCCCATTCATGATCCTAAAGAGATTCTCGGTGAGATGCGGGTCATTAAAAGTGCACAGGAAATTGAATGGCTGAAGGAGTCCTGTAAAATTTCGGGCATCGCTCATCGCAACGTCATGGCTCAAACTCGACCGGGAATGAACGAGAGAGAACTTCAGGCTCTTTTATTTAAGGAGTTCTATAGTCAGCAGGCCATGCGCGAGGGTTATTTTTCGATCATCGCGGCCGGAGCTAACGCCACAATTCTTCATTATCGCGATAACAACTGCGACTCTAAAAACGGGGATCTGGTGCTGATCGATGCGGGAGCAGAGAAAAACTACTACACGGCCGACATCACTCGCGCCTACCCCATGAATGGAAAATTTTCTGCCGCTCAAAGAGACGTGTACTCTCGCGTTTTAAAGGTTCAGAAAAACATTTGCGCCATGGTTAAGCCGGGTCTCCCTTACGATTCACTCCAAGAAGAGGCGCGCAAACAGCTCACGCAAGAACTTATCGATATGAAACTATTAAAAGGCACCGTCGATGAAAACATTTCTTCCGGCGCCTACCGCAAATACTATCCTCATAATATTGGACATTATTTAGGGATGGATGTTCACGACATCGGACTTTATCGCGTGAACAATCAGTCTCGCCCTCTCGTAGCGGGAATGACTCTCACCATCGAGCCCGGAATCTACATTCCTGCTGATGATGAAGTGGCGCCTAAGGACTATCGCGGAATTGGTGTTCGAATCGAGGACGATGTCCTGGTCACTCCTCATGGCCACGAAGTGATGACGGCGCTGGCCCCCAAAGAGATCGAGGAGATTGAATCAGTGATGAGTCAAAAAGAACTTTATTCTTCTTCAGCGTCTTCGTAATTTTCTTGGCTATCTACGCCGCTAGACGGTGGTGGAGGCGGAGGAATCACCTTGAGGGCTGGTTTGTTGGCCTGAGATGCGGGGACGCGATCAAAGCGGACGACTTCGAGTTTATCGTTAAACTCTACAGCGTAACCCATGGCTTGAGCTTCGCGCTTAAAATCAGACACGTATTTTTGTCTTTGAAGTTGAGTGAGTTGTTCGTAGCGCTGCTTTTTAAGGAGAAAGTCGTTGATTTGAACTTGTAATGACTGAGGAGCTTCGCGAGACGAATCCTCTCCCGAGTCAAACGCCGCATGGCTTTGCGAAGACTGTAATCGTAGACCACTGTCTCCAACGCTCGAGTCCTTCACTTGGCGGTATCCAGTCGGGAGCGACGGCGCATTCTTAAAATTGTCGACCATGGCTTTATCTTGTTGAAGGCGCTTTTGCTGAAGCACATCTTTTTTTAATCGATCCACTTTTTTATAGGTCACCACACCGGGGCCCTCATTAGGATTCGTGGATTGTGAAAGTTGCGAGAACGTGAAGTAGACTCCGATAAGGACTAAAACTCCACCAGCGATTAAATATGTGTTTCTATTGTCTTGCATGATTGAAGTATCGGGTAACCGGCAAGATTTCTTTAGGATTCTGATTTTGAAGAGTCTTTAGATTTCGCCGGAAGCTGAATGGTAAATTCAGTCCCCTTCCCAACCTGAGAATTCACTAGGATATCACCGCCATGGCTTTTGATGATTCCGTAGGAAATGCTGAGGCCTAAGCCGGTCCCTTGACCAACGTCCTTCGTCGTAAAGAACGGGTCAAAGATCTTGCCTAAGTTTTCCGGCGTGATGCCGCTGCCGTTGTCTTTTATTTTTACAATAATCTGATCTTTCTCGTCTATGTAAGACACCACAATCTGAACTTTTCCATTGTCGCCCACAGCTTGGTACGCGTTGGAGAGAATATTCATAAACACTTGGCTGATTTGGTTGGGGTTACCTTCCATGAGTGGAACGAAATCGGCGTAGGATTTATTCAGTTGCACCACGGATTTTTTTGAGGCCCCGACGAGGAGATCTAAAGTGGAATCTAAGCAATCTGTCACACTAAATTTTTTCTGATCCTTATCACTGGAGCGAGAAAACGTTCTGAGTCCGTTGACGATATCCCGAGTGCGGCGAGCCCCCTCTTCACAGGAAGCAATTAATTTTGGAAGATCTTTAGATATAAAGTCATAGTCATATTTCTTTTTGATCTTATCACCGTCATTCGACTTTTTACTGAGATCCTCGATCACTCCGATGAGACTGGTCGTATACTCTCTTAAGTGTTGCATGTTGCTGTAGATAAAACCGATCGGGTTATTGAGCTCATGCGCCACTCCTGCCACGAGCTGACCAATACTGGCCAACTTTGCAGACTGAATCAATTGGTTTTGCGCCTGCTGTACATCCACATTGGCTTTTTCGAGCGCGACCACTTGCTTCTGAAGATCGTTTTGGTAATCGTAGACCTTTTGCGAGAGATCATTAAAATTATCGGCGAGGAGTCCGATCTCTGTATTCGTTTTATGTTCGATGACGATGGGCTCATTGTACTCTTGCATGGCCTTCATGCTTTGTACGAGCTGACCTAAAGGTCGAATCACCTGATGAGTAAAGAGATAGCTAAAGAGCGCGAGGCACAACAGGAGTAGAACAATTGCCCCTAAAAAAATGTACATCAGCTGACTCACCCCTCGCGTGAGATTTGTTTTCATAGCGCCAATGGCAATTAAGAAATCTCTGGAGCCCCAGCTCACCGCTGTCGAAATAAAGCCAAAGGTCGATCCTTGAACGTTGAGATCAAAAAAGTGATTGTTGCCCTTAAGAAAATCTTGAGAGGCCTGTCCTTGGAGCTCTTCTTCGGGGATACTTGATAGAAAAATCTCACCTTTAGGCCCAAAGAAAATAACATCTAAACCGAACCGGGTTTTTATCTGTTTAACAATCTCTTCATCCAAAAGAATAATTTTTTCGATGTAACCTTGCCACTTTAAACTATCGTCCTTCAGTTTCTTAACCACGCTCAAGTTAAGATACATTTGTTTATTCACAGAAAAAAAGTAGGCGTAGGCTTGTCGATCTTTATCTTCCAAACGCTCGCGAAGAGCGGCCGATAAAGTTTTTGGACCCACCTTCGCTTTTTCGCTAGATGAGACACGCACGAGTTCGTTTCCGTTCTGGTCGTAGACGACATAGGCGGAAGGTAAGTCGGATTCGACAAATCGTTGGAGGCTCGACTGGAGTTGATCAATCGACTGCGTTTTTAGATAATAAAGAATTTCGTTATCCGAGACCACATCATTTAAGCGATCTGTGGCATAGGTTTCGTACTCAGAAAAAAGATCTTGGATTTGTTTAGTATAGACCAATAGACGTTCAAAAATCTCGTCCTGAACGGCGTTTTTAAATTGATAGGAAAAAATACCAGCGACAAAGATCAGCGGGATCACCGAGAACAAGAGGAGCCATCTTAAAAAGAGGGTTCTCAGAGAAGTATATTTCTTTGTCGCCATCAGTGGCTCGATTAATCAGTCGTAACTTGTTTAAGAAGGTCTAACTCATCAAGAACTTTACCAGAGCCCATCACAACGCAGGTCAAAGGGTTCTCGGCGATGGTCACTGGGAGACCGGTTCTTTCGCGAAGAAGAATATCCAGGTTGTGAAGGTTCGCACCACCACCGGTGAGCACGATACCATTATCTACGATATCCGAAGCTAATTCAGGAGGTGTTTTTTCGAGCGCGGTTCTTACAG
The DNA here is from genome assembly GCA_019750295.1 of Bdellovibrionales bacterium. Classification (NCBI taxonomy): domain Bacteria; kingdom Pseudomonadati; phylum Bdellovibrionota; class Bdellovibrionia; order Bdellovibrionales; species Bdellovibrionales bacterium. The sequence continues at coordinate 86,945 of JAIEOS010000048.1, forward strand.
CATCGACGATCTCGCTTAAAGGATCTGTGAGTGCATCATTAATCTGTTCGCTAGTAATTTCGATCGTTTTAGGAGCTCCGGCGACCAGATCGCGGCCCTTAATCACCATCGTGCGCATTTCATCAAAAGGATAAGCGTTACCAATAGAAATCTTAATTTGCTCGGCCGTTCTTTCACCGATCAATAAGTTAAACTGGCGGCGAACATAGTTGATAATGGCTTCGTCTAATTTATCTCCAGCAACTTTGATGGATTTACAGTAAACGATACCACCTAAAGAGATCACCGCAACGCCGGTCGTACCGCCGCCGATATCAACCACCATACTTCCCACAGGCTCAGTAATGGGAAGGCCGGCGCCAATCGCGGCCGCCATAGGTTCTTCGATCAAGAAAACTTCGCGCGCTCCTGCAGATAATGCCGATTCGCGAACCGCTTTCTTTTCCACTTGAGTAATCCCGTAAGGAACGCAGATGATAATGCGAGGACGAATAAAGCTACGGCTATTGCCCATGGATTTAGAGATAAAATATTTAAGCATGGACTGGGTGACTTCGAAGTCGGCAATAACGCCGTCTTTGATGGGGCGGATGGCCACAATCGTGCCCGGAGTTCTTCCCAACATTTCTTTGGCGTCTTTACCAACAGCAAGCACGCGATTTTGCATCCCACGATAGTTCTTTTGAACCGCAACCACCGAGGGTTCGTCGATAATTACAGTTCCTGTGGCTTTCGAAAAAACCAAGGTGTTCGCAGTTCCCAAATCGATGGCGATGTCGTTGGATATACTTTCAGTAAAACGCTTCCACCAGGCCATACATGTCTCCATTCAAGTTCAAATTGATGAATCGTCTAAGATTAAAATTCTATAAAATGAGAGTCAATACAATAACTTGATTAACCTGAGCCCGGGGGAGAGTAACGCAAAGCCTCTAGCGACGGATGGCTTTGAGCTCTTTGGAACTCAAAGCCAGAACCGCGTCGATCTGTTTTTGAGTTTCGTCGGCAGACCACTTGAGGTGGGTGGCGAATTCCTTGGCGATCGCCGGTAGAAAGCGCAAGCCATTGTCTTTATGAAATAAAAAGAGAGGGGTTCTTCTCCAGTAAAAATCGATCAAATTCAAACACATTTCTTCGCGAATACAGAACGGAGCTTCTGCCAGCCAATAGCGCTCCTCCATGGAGGGATTTTTAAGGCGCGTCATTTTTTGGAGGATCTCGTGCCCTTCTTCTCCGCGACGTAAGAACGCTTGTTTGACGAGCGGGAGGGGCAGATTCATTTCTTCAGATAAGCTTTCTGAATAGAGAAGACCACGTTCAATCTTCTCGGCGGTGGCCGAAGAATTTAATATGTCTTCGGTTTGGCTGGTCTTGAGGGTCATTTTTTGCTCAAAGGGAAACTTTGCTAAAACCGTGTCGACAATTTCCAGAGCCATCGATCGATACGTTGTATATTTCCCGCCGGCCACAAGGGTGACCTTGTCTGAGTATTCAAAAATATGATGTTCGCGACTGGTTTTGCCTTCGGTTTGTGCGCCATCATCGACCAGAGGTCGAATCCCGCTGTAGCAGGAAATAATATCCTTGTGGGACAAATTAACGTCCGGGAAATAGGAGTTCGTGGCTTTGAGGAGGTAATTGACATCGTCTTCGTCGACCAAGACATCGCTAGGGTCTTTGGCGTAATCCGTATCGGTTGTGCCCACGATGGTGACTTCGCCTCGAGGAATGACAAAGATAATGCGAGTTTCGACAGCCATAACCACGGCTTGTTTAACATCGAGTTTTTCTCGGGGAAAGATGATGTGCACACCCTTAGTGGGGCGCAGAGATTTCTTCCATCGAGGTAAGCTCTTCTCGGCAAAGAGATCAGTCCAGGGACCGACGCAGGAGACGACATGTGTGGCGGAGACATCGCATTCTTTTTTTCCAAGAACATCTCTCACTTTAATGGTAACGCCTTCGTTGGTTTCGGTGATTTTATTCACCTCGACGTAATTGACCACATCGGCCCCAAAGTTACGGGCCGAGCGCAGAGTCTCGATCACTAAGCGATCGTCTTCCATAAAAGCGTCCGAGTAAATGAAGCCACCCTTGAGTTCCCCTTGATTGAGTAAAGGCTCCTTAAACTCAATCTCTTTGGAAGAGAGTCTTTCGTGGAGCTTGGGGGCCTCAAACGCTGAGAGAATATCATAAGCAATCATTCCCAGTCCCATCTTTAAGAAACCCACACGCGAGGATTTATAAATGGGAATAAGAAAGCGCAAGGGATGCACCATATGAGGCGCGATCTTGAGTAAAATCTTTCTCTCGGTGAGGGCTTCGTGAACTAAACCGAACTCTAAGTTTTCCAGATATCGAATGCCACCATGAACGAGTTTGCTTGAGCGAGAGCTTGTGCCCGAAGAGAAATCGTGGGCCTCAAAGAGAATCACTTTTAATCCTCGAGAGGCCGCATCGCGAGCTACGCCAGCCCCGGTAATTCCACCGCCGACAATGGCAAGATCGTAATGATTCTGCGAAGCTTTGTTTATGATGTTCTGCCGATAAATCGGATTCAAAATTACATCCGCGTTGTGTTCAGAAAAATTAAATTCTCATCTTCATTCACATTACAGAAATTAATTGCGTTTGAAAACGGCAAATTTTTGCCAAAATATACTTTTTGCAAATGTTTGTCTTTGGCCCAGCGATACGCGATCATGATCATCTCGACACCAATAGCCTCGGTCTCTGCATTGACATGTTCAATCCAAAGGACCTGAGTCCACGATTTGAAAAAAAGAAGAGGTTGGGCGATAACGTATCCAACAACTTTATTATCCACACGTTTTACAAAAGACCAGCCTCGGGGGATATAGTGCTCGAGAGCTTCTTTCCGCCACGGAGCATGCCAAGACGAAATTTCTCGCTCGATGCCTTCGCCCGGTAGTCTTTCCATCTCGAAGTTGAGAATTTCATCTAGATTTTCTGCAGTGAGAATTTTAATTTCTTCCATAATGATGTCTCTTTTACTAACATAGCTTCCATGATGTACAAGACATTTTCCAATGAGATGCTGAACGCCATTTTAGCGAAGGTCGATGACCTCAAAAAAAAATTTCCGCCCCCCTATTATGCGGCTTTTGATGCCGATGGAACTCTCTGGGACAGCGATGTCGGGGAGAATTTTTTCCAGTTTCAGATCGACCACTGTGATCTTGCCGCACTCAAGGGAATTGATCCCTGGGAGCATTACTTGTCTCTCAAAAAGAAGCATCCACCGGAGGCCTATCTTTGGCTCGCCCAGATCTGTAGTGGGTTCTCGTTAGCACAAGTGCGGCTGTGGGCCCAAAAGGCCGTTGAACTTCGACCTCCCGAGGTCTTCGAATCACAAAAAATCCTTGTGGCCGAGCTAGTGAAAAGAAATGTACAGGTCTACGTGGTAAGTGCCTCAGTCCATTGGGCGGTCGAAGCCGCACTAAGTACAGTCGGTTTACCTCTCACTTCTGCGATGGGTGTAAAAACTAAAGTGGTTGGCGGAAACATTACGAAAACTCAGGATGGCCCGATCACTTGGAGGGCTGGCAAAGCGGAAGCTCTGATGCTGGCGACAAAAGGTATTCCACCGATTTTCTGTTCGGGAAACAGTTCCGGCGATGTTCAGCTTCTCCAGTGCTCCGTCGGGGATGCTCTTGCCATCCAGACACAATCTCGCTCCAGTCAGCATCAGTCTCTCTACGCTGATGAGCAGAGTCTTTTAACTATTGCTCAAGAACAGGGCTGGTGGGTTCACAGCTTTATCTGAGGGCGTCATCAGTCCGGGCGGCATCCTCCACCAAAGCGCAGGACCTCGTGGACATCGTCTCGAAGTCTTTGATAGGATCATGTGATCGGAGGAAAGTTATGCTTAAGAATAGTTTATTAGTTTTATTATTGGCCTTTGCGGCAGTGGCGATCCAAGGCTGCGGAGAAAAGCAGTTCACCAAAGGTTCGTACGATGATGTTGATCAGGAAAACCTGCTCAATGATAAGTGGTCCGAAACGGACATGCAAAAAGCGGTGAGTGAATTGGCGCAAAGCTTACTTTCTTCACGCGTTCTTGCCGAAGCGAAAAAGCCACCCGTTGTGATGGTCACGCGCCTTGAAAACAAAACCAGTGAAATTATCGAAACTAAAAGTATTACCAGCATGATGATGGTGGAGCTCACTCAATCGGGCAAAGCCCAGTTTGTGGATAAAGATGCCCGTCAAGATCTCGCCGAAGAATATGAATATCAAAATTCAGGCATGGTCTCCAAAGAGTCTAAAAAAGGTCCTGGAGGTCAAATCGGCGCGGACTACATTCTTAATGGCCGTATCGATTCGATCGTTCAAGAAGTGGGAAAAGATAAAACGGTTTATTACAAATTATCTTTTAGTCTTTCAAATATGAAAACCAGTCTGATCGAGTGGGCTGGACAAAAGCAAATTCGCAAAAAATTTAAAAAGAAACGCGTTAGCGGCTGATAGGTCGCTCTGTGCGATATTTCGCATCCCTTCTTTTATTCCTAGCTGTCTCCTGCGCCACGTACCAGAAAGATGTATCTGGCGCTCGAGATCTTATGCAGTCAGGACAATACGATCAGGCTGAAGCGATACTTAAGGAGCAAGTGGATACCCGAAAGGGTGATCGATTGGCTTATCTCTTGGAGTACGCAACGGTTCTCTACCAGGCTCAAAAATTCGAGGAGAGTAGTAAAAAATTTAACGAGGCCGATCAGAGTGCTGAAGTGAATGATTACACCAGTTTGTCGCGCGAATTCGGATCCATCATGATGCGCGAAGATCTGGTGCAATTTAAAACGGAGTCGTTTGAATTTCTTTTGATTAACGTTTACCAAGCGCTCAACTATCTTATGCTGGATAATTTTGAGAACGCCATGGTCATGGCTCGAAGGATCAACGATAAAATCAACAAAATTGAATTAGATAGCGACACGAAAAAACGTCAGTTGTCATTTGCCGCCTACCTCGCTGGTTTATTATGGGATGCCGAGGGAGAAAAAGACTCCGCCTACATCATGTACAGTAAAGCCTTGGAGGGCTCCGACTTCCCCGCGATTCAGAGAGACACTCTGGTGGCTGCGAAAGTATCTCGTCGTGAGGAAACCTACGATCGTTTGAAAAAGAAATGGCCGGAAATCGATGGGAGCATTGATTGGAATGGGATCCGCAACAAGGGTGAACTGGTCGTGCTATTGCAACAAGGCTGGATCCCTCGTAAAAGTCCACGTCCTGACAATCATCGTATGCCGATGTTGGTTCCAGTTCCAAGTCAGATTCGTCATGTTCGTATCGAGATTTCGGGAAAAGGGTCGGTGACGAGCCAGATCGTTTACGACTTGGAAAGCGTCGCCATTCAAACACTGAACGAGGACTACAAACGATTGGTTGCAAAAAAAGTGGCGGGCCTTGCCGGAAAACTGGTTCTTAGAGAGGCCGTGAATCGCAAGAATCAAGGACTAGGGGATTTGGCGTTTTTGGCTTTAGATGCTATGGACCAAGCGGACGTCCGGCAATGGTCTACGCTGCCGGCGACTTTTCAGGTGGCGCGCAAATATCTTCCCGATGGCAAATACACCGTAAAGATGTTTCCGGCCGACCAGCAATCCGGGGAGCCCATTTGGACCAAAGAGATCCAGATTAAGAAAAATAAAAAATTATTTATCCCCACTCGTGTCTTTTAAATGATCTCAGCCCTTTTAATCGCTCGCGTCTTTGCGCGCAAAGGGTGCAATATTTTTTGTTTATCCCTATATTATGAGGACCATGAACTCAGTGAATTCCTCTCCGAATACGTCTGAAAACTACTTTAAAAATTTAGTCGATTCATCGCCAGCGATGATTTGGATGACCGATGTGAATTCGCAATGCACTTATCTTAGTAAGCAATGGTACGAATACACGGGGCGGACCCCTGAACAAGATTTAGGAACGGGGTGGCTCGAAAACATTCACCCTGATGATTTGCCCAACACCTCAAAAGTTTATACTCAGGCAGTTCAAAATAAAGGCCCACTGGAGGTGGATTATCGCCTCCGAAAGAAAGATGGTCAGTACCGCTGGGCCGTGGACGTGGGCTATCCTCGATTCGACAGCCAGGGACAGTTTGCTGGCTATATCGGAACGGTCACTGACATTCATGATCGCATCGCCGCCGAAAATGAATTGGGCCTCGCCAAAATTAGATTTGATCGTTCTGCGGCGGCGACGGATCTCGGGATTTGGTATTGCGATTTACCCTTTTCCGATCTGAACTGGAACAAAGAGGTTAAAAATCATTTCTTTTTAAAGCCCGATGCCCATGTGGATATCAATGTCTTCTATGAGAGGATCCACCCGATGGATCGCGAAATGACTCGATCTGCGATCCAGTACTCCATTGATAATCATGCTCCCTATGACATCATCTATCGCACCACTCATCCGGAGGATCCCTCAAGGATAAAATCCATTCGAGCCATCGGGTGGACAGACTACGATCAAAAGGGAACACCGGTCCGTTTCGACGGAATCACTTTGGATGTAACTCAACAGGTAAAAACGCAAGAAGAACTCAGTCTCTCCAAGGAGCTCGCAGAAAAAGCGAATCTTGCAAAATCGGCATTCTTGGCAAACATGAGCCACGAGATAAGAACACCGCTCGGCGCGATCATGGGTTTCGCCGATCTCGCTCGATCGCCAGGACTTTCTCGCGAAGATATTTTGTCTCATCTTGCGGTGATCGAGAGAAACTCGGCTCAGGTGCTACGTATTATTGACGACATTCTCGATCTGGCGAAAGTAGAAGCCGATAAGATTATTTTAGAATCCATCGAATTTTCGTTTTCGAGTTTTCTTGCAGATTTCAGTTCCTACGCAGGTTTTCAAGCGCGGGAAAAAGGAATTGGCTTTGTGATCGAACCGCATACGGAGTTGCCCGATATGATTTGTGGAGATCCCACAAGGCTTCGACAAATTCTTAATAATGCGATTAGTAATGCGATTAAGTTTACGACAAAAGGAAAAGTGACACTTCACCTTTCGTTTAAAAGTGGCGTTTTAGAGTTCGGAATTGAGGACACTGGAGTTGGTATTTCCAAAGAACAATCAGAAAATCTTTTCCAGGTTTTTGTACAAGCCGATCCGTCGACAACCCGTCGTTTCGGGGGCACAGGCTTAGGTTTGGTTTTAACAAAAAAGCTCTGTCAATTGATGAGCGGTGACTATAAGTTGGTTCGCAGTGAACTCGGAATCGGCTCACTTTTTTTAGCAACGATGAAAGTGATCACTCCGGCTCCAGTGACTCAAGATGTGAGTGGCGGCTCATTAACTCATCCTTCCGCTCCGAATGCAGGACGTTCTATGGAACAAAAATTAAAAGGCAGATCCATCCTTCTCGTGGAAGATTCTCCAGATAATCAATATCTCATTAGTCGGATTCTCGAAATACAAGGTGCAAAGGTCGATGTCGCTGATGATGGTAATCAGGGAGTCGATAAAGCCCTTAACAATAATTACGACCTCGTGATTATGGACATTCAGATGCCCCATATGGATGGGCACCAAGCGACCAAAAAGTTGCGCGGCATGGGATATTCTAAACCGATAGTCGCACTCACTGCGCACGCGATGAAAGAAGAGGCCGAGCGAGCGATTGAATCAGGGTTCACAGAGTTTCTCACGAAACCCGTACAAAGAGATCTCGTCATTTCTACCGTTCAAAAGTTAACATCGAGATAAATTCGCTACTGCGAGCGGAAGTTACTGACCTGATCGATCATGCTTTTAATGGCTTTCATTTGGGCCCCGCTTTTCGTGGCGTAATTGGCTCCAGTGAACCCGAACCAGTCCCAACAACCATATGGATTTTTCTGAGCGATCTTATCCGACTGAGGATAGAGCACAACGATGTTATTGGACTCGGCCCATTCGTTATATCCAGCGTGTTTTACAAATTGATCCTGAATGTCGGAAGGACTCATTTGGCAGCCATGGAGAGCGACATGAAGTCGACAGCTGGCACCGGCTCGACAGGCGGTGGGGACGTAAATCCACCCAGTACTATAAAGCGGAGTGGAAGAGTTTCCGAAGGCTGACTGAGAAAAAGGAATCAAGTTTTCTGCAACGAAACTTCCGCGGGGTAAGAGCTGAGCGTAAAGCTTTTCGAGCAATGTCCCAGCTGTGTCCATCTGACAATTGAGAAGCCACGGAGATCCGCCGGCACTGCAGCTGCTTCCGTAATTTAAAGTCGGGAAACCATGAGCCGTCGATTGAACGTAGTCTTTAATGATTTGCGAGCTCGGAATAAAGTTTTGCATAAACTGAATCAGACGGTCGCTATTGCTCGGATGAATAATATAGTCCTTCGTGCTCGCAAAAACATAAACGATATCATTGGATAAGTTTTCCAGAGCGTCGATCTCATTTAAAGATTGATACGTTTTAGCTTGTTCGATCTGTTTGAGCGGAGCTTGCTGTTTTTTGATTCCCGCACAATCGATTTGTGCTTTGAGTGTTTCTCCCTGAGCGCACCAATAAACTCCTCCAGCGATACTGGCCGAGCCGGAAAACGTTTGCGAATAGGCGACGTGCAACTGCGTAGACATGTACGCGCCCGAGGAAATTCCAGAAACAGTAATTCCGTTTTGATCGATATTCAGCTGGGGCAGAGCTTGAGGGTAAGCCGTAGCGGGGAATGTGCAAAGAACTAAAATTAAAAGTTTAGACAGCATACAACCTCCGTGTTGGTGGGATTATGTTAAGCCGTGGGACTCCGAATCCGCAAATAAAAAAGCCTCCGAGCGGAGGCTTTGTGTCGTCGTCTATCTGAGCGATCGCTAAGACTGTAGTGACGCGCGAGATCCTTTGCGGAGCAAAGGGTGACCCGATTTACTTCGCGGTCATCCTGATGGTTTTGTCAGCAAGAGCGGCTTCCACAGGAGAGAATTTTCCGTCTCCATTGACTAGGGACATTGAGGCGTTTCCAACTGTTCCGCAATAGTAAGAACTGATGTTTTTGCACGAAAAACCTTTAAACGAATGTTCTTCAGCGATTTCCATGCAGTCGGACTTACTGAGTGGTTCATTATCCTCATCTTTATCGGCAATCACGATATCGTGGACTGTGTTTGCGGGATCCATGATGGTCGCGACGTAAGCGAAGTTGTTGTAACCTTTGACTTGCTTACTGAGAGCTTTGGCTCTCGCTTCACAGTCTTTGGCCGTATGGTCGGGCTCAACGATGTTGGAAACAAGAAAGCGACCTTTGGCGCTCATACGATCTTGCATCACATGATAGATTTTTGCGTTTTTATCGGGAGGCGGAGGATTGGCCGAAGCGGGGAAGCGACCATTGTTGTCGGGCCTATCGTTACTGCTAGAGCAAGCGATGATAAAAGTTAGGCACGGTATGAGAAGTAAGAAGCGCATTGAACCTCCTGTTTAAGCGCGGAAACTCGAATTTCTTGGAGTCTGCCTCTATTATGTAGGACGTCGCTTTCGACGATCAATTTATTGTGGAAAACCTGAAAGAATTTGCACCAAGGCCGAGAGCCTAAAGTCCAGCCCCCCAAACTGTCCGGCAGGTACGCCGATACTTTTTGAGAACCGGTGCGTCTAGAGCTAGACGCACCGGTTCTCAAAAAGTATCGGCGTACCTGCCGGACAAATAAAAAAGCCCACGCTGGGGTGGGCTTTTTGAAACATCTGTTCTAAATCTAAGATTAGAACTTGTTGTTCGGATTTGGAAGACTTGGAGTTTCTTCAGGGACTGGTAAAGTCGTGTAGTCTGAACTCTCCTGAGTGGCTGCCTGGGCGATGCGGTTTTCGATAGATTGCTTTACAGTATCGTAAGACTGAGCGGCTTTATCGATCACAGATTCCTGCTGAGCTGACTTCGATGTTGATGGTTGAGCCGCTTTAACGATGTATTCTTTAGGAAAAGCACCGAGTTTCGCGAGGTAGCTCGAAATGCTGCCGTTGGCGTGCTGGATGATTTCTCTTAAAGTGAAAAGGGGCGCGTATTGAGAAGCCTTCTTTTCGGATTCAAAGATGATTTGTGTTAACGTGGCTGCCGTAATGTCATTCTTTGATTTGTTATCGATCACCATAACTTCTTCGTCAGAGCGGATCATTTTGGCGATATCATCGAGCGTAACATAACAGCTCTGTTGTGTGTCATAGAGCTTGCGGTTTTGGTAACGCTTAATAATTTTCACCTTTTTGTTGTCTTGGCTCGTGTTAATCAAAGGGTCCTCCCACTTGGTTTCTTTAGCTTAGCTTGTAGTGACTCGACTATTTATGCAGCAAGAAGCCGTTCAGAAAGAGCTTATATTCGCTGTTTCTTTAGGCTTTTTGCGCTCTGTAGCGTCGTCGGAACAGCGCGAACATAGAACTGGCGCCACATGTTGTCAAGCCTGGCCCGGAGCGTTTTAAATATTCTTTCGCCCGTCTTTTCATCAGGGATAAGCCCCAGGCCTCAGGACTACAAAGGATTTCTTATAGAATCATAAAGTATTGAAATAATTATATTTTGTTAGAATTGGACCTAGGGATAGTTCTCCGAATCAGCCTCAACTCCCAGGTGCGGATCACCGATACGGACTATATGGGAGACGTAATGCGTCTAAATCAAAGTATCGGATTCGTGGGTCTAATTGCCTGTTTGAGCGGCTGCTCAAGCTTTCCTCTTTCGTCGCCGGGCGTGTACAAAAGCTCAGCTTATGATGTGAAGGGTGATGCGCCTCAAAGTATGGCGTTATTGCCTGAAGAAAAACTCAACGAAATACAATCGCAAAGCAAAGCGGATTACCATTTCACTCTTGCTGAAACGTATAGCATGCAAGGGGAATGGGCAAAAGCCATCGAGAATTACAAAATGAGTTTGGTGTACGATCCCAACTCTTATCGCAGTCACTTTCGTTTAGCGGGAGAGTATGTACGCGCGGGCCTCGTCAACCAAGCGGTTGAACATTGCGAATTCTCTCTCAAATCAAATCCGAAATTTTCAGAAGCTCAAGTCCTGCTCTCGAGCCTTCACTCCGTATTGGGTTTCCACGAAAAAGCACGTCAAGGATATCGTCAACTTTTACAGATCGACCCCGCCAATCAAGAAGCCTCTCTATTGTTAGGGGCCACTTATGTTGACGAAGGTAAAATGGATCAAGCCATTAAGTATTTTGAATCGCTCGTGAAGAACTCTCAGAGTCCCTATCTCGTATGGTATTACATTGGTCGTACTTATCTTCAGAAAAAACCAGCAAGTATGGATAGCGCCGAAGTGGCTTTTAAAACTTCGGTCCGTTTGCAGCCTCAGTTTGTTCAGTCTGTTTTAGAGCTAGGATCTATTTACGAAAAGCGCGGACAGAACGAAAAAGCCCGCAATCTTTACGAAGGCTTCCAGAAAAACTATGGTCCCGATGTTACGGTCGCCGAAAGCCTTGTGCAGATCTATCTCGGCGATTCCAATTATGCGAAAGCCTTCGAGCAGCTTAAAATCATCAATGATTTAGATCAAGGTAACCTCAACGCCCAACTCAAAATGGCATTTATCCTTGTCGACCAAAAGAAGTACAAGGAGGCAATTCCTCTTCTCGAAGCGATTCTCCATCAGACACCTGATTCGGATCGCGTGAGATTTTATCTTGGAGCCGTTTATGAAGAAGTCAAAGATTACTCCGCCGCGCTTCAAGCGTTTAAGGGTATTCCTAGAACCAGCAAATATTATCCCGATGCGATCATGCACGCAGCCTATCTTTATAAATTAACCAATGATGTGGAGAGTGCCCTCGCATTGTTAGAGAAAAGTTTACCGATCCTCGACGATAACCCTAAAATCTACGCACTTTATGGCTCTCTATTAGATACGCAAAAGAAATATGAAGAAGCGAAGAAAGTTCTAGAGGCCGGTGGAGAAAAGTTCCCGAAAGATACTCAGCTTCTTTATCAATTGGGCGCGGTCTATGATCAGCTCAATCAAGTCGAGAAAACTGTAATGGCGATGGAAAAACTCTTGGCCATTGATAGTAACCACATTGAGGGGCTCAATTATCTGGCCTACGTTTATGCGGAAAAGACTCAAAATCTCGAGACGGCAGAGAAGCTGGCCCGAAGAGCGTTGGCATTAAAACCGAATGATGGTTTTATATTGGATACTCTCGGTTGGGTTTTGTTTAAACAAAATAAAATTGCAGAAGCCATTCGGACTTTAGAAAGAGCCCATCAGTACGAAGATGGAGAGAGCGTCATTGCCGAGCATTTAGGTGATGCTTATTTTAAGAATGAGTTGCCGAATAAAGCAAAAGACATGTACATTAAAGCGGTACAGAATGAAAAAAACGAAGCTAACGCTAGAAAAATAAGAGACAAAATTGATACTATTGAAGTCCGCATCCAGTCCGAGCAGAAAATCCGTAATCGCGTTCCCGCATCGGCTCCTTCTTCGGGTAAGTAGTCTTCTTTCATTTGTGGTGCTGGCCAACTGTCAGCACAAAGTCCCAACTCCAGGTCCAATTCAGTTTTTTAAAGGCAAAGCCCAAATCTTTGATAAGCAAAAAAATAAAACGGATTATGTGAATTTCGAAGCCTCCGTGGAATACCCACTACGGTTGCGTTTAGACGTGAGCATGGTCACCATCGGACTTCCTCTCGCCGTGCTCGCGATTGACAACGAAAGAGCAACGATGCTCAGTCTTAACGATCGCAAGGCTTACCAAACGGAGCAAAGCAGTTTACTTTTAGAGCGTTTATTGAAAGCGCAGATTTCGGCCTATGACATTACCGGTGCTTTCGCAGAACGATTTCCTTTGAGTCGTGCGTGGTCCTGTAAAAAAGAGGGCGATGTTCACCAATGTAGAACGTCGGGGGTAAGTCTCGAGCATACGATGGCGCCAGAACAAAGTCGCCAAATGGTGATCGATAGCGAGCGCTCGAAGGTGACACTGATTTATCAACCGACAAGCTCTGGTTCGACTCAATTCAACGTGAAAGTTCCCAAAGAGTTTAAGTCCATCGAACTTTAAAAAAAGCTCGAGAATAAAAGTTAGTCATTTTCCAAAACTTTTCAAGCCACTTGCGTACCAATCTGATTCTTCCAGAGTTGAACACATCTCATTTTTACCGCACTTGGGTTAGTATATTTCTTAGCAAGGGGTATTTTAATGAAGTACTGCACATTACTGATTTTGGCCTTATGTACCATCAACTGCAGTTCTCTCTCCAGAGGACCCGCCAGTGTGAGCGTATCGCGTGAAGTGACCGGCCGACCGGCGGAAGGTCTCTTTGCAAAGATGAAACAAAATCCGAACTCCGAAGTTGTTAATCGTTTTCGCCATATCACCGGTGAGAGCCAAATCTTTACCGTCGAGCGAGTCGCTCTAGGGCAAGACGCCTGTGAAAAACGCGAACTGGGTGGTTCGATCACCTATAAATGTGTGCAGAATGCTCAATATGATCAAGAGATTTTAGATCGCGAAGGTTATCAACCTCCTCCTCCAGACGAACCCTATAAAGTTCAGAAAGAAGAGTACCGTTCGGAGTACGTGGAGCTAAGGTACTAGTCCACCTGAGCCCAGCGAAGGATCTCGGGCGCGAGTGTCTCACACAGGGACAGATAAGACCCTCGAATGAGACATATAAGCTACCTTTTTGAGACAAAAAATCTGTGTTAATTTTGATTATTTATTAAACTTTCCCACCTAGACTTGTGTCTAAACTTGGGGCTTAAATCCGCGCCTAAGGTATCGAAAATTGAGTAATAAACTGTACTAAGGCATAATAAATATACGTGGCGGCTGTCTTTTAGGCCCGTAACCCTCGCCCGTTTCAAGGAGAGAAAATGGCATCGAACATCAGTCTCGCTAGCATTATCAATAACTGGAAAGATAAAGATGACTTCAAAGACCTGGCTTGGCACGGGACCTTCGATGATTATCTGGCGATGATTAAAGAGTCTCCTCGCATTACAAGGAACGCCTATCAGCGTATGTACGACATGATCATGGAACATGGTCAGGATGAATACATCGACTGTAAAAAGAAAATCACTCGTTACAAATTTTTTGATGATGCTGTTAATGATGGTAAAGACGGAGTGTTTGGTCTCGATATTCCACTCATGAAGCTCGTCAATGTATTGAAGGCCGCATCTTTGGGTTACGGTACAGAAAAACGTGTTATTCTCCTTCACGGTCCCGTGGGAAGTGCAAAGTCGACCATTTGTCGTCGACTAAAAAAAGGCCTTGAGGCTTACTCAAAAACAGAATCGGGAGCACTCTATACTTTTGAGTGGGTCGATCATAATGGGGATTTGGGCGATATCCTCGGGAAAGATGTAAAATCCTTTACCAGTCCTATGCACGAGGAGCCTCTCCTCTTAATTCCAGTTCCTCTCCGACCTAAAGTTGAAGAAGAACTCAATCGCGGCATGCAGGGCGAGTTTAGAGTTAAAATCGACGGGGAACTTTCTCCTCCGAGTCGCTTTATTTTTAAAGCACTCATGGAAAAATATAATGGTGATCTTCAAAAAGTTCTTTCTCACGTTCGCGTCAAGAGATTGGTTTTAAGCGAAGCCGATCGTATCGGTATTGGAACCTTTCAACCTAAAGACGAGAAGAATCAAGATAGCACAGAACTGACGGGTGATCTGAACTACCGTAAAATTGCTGAGTACGGGTCGGATTCTGATCCACGCGCTTTTAACTTTGATGGAGAATTTAACGTCGCTAACCGCGGAATGATAGAATTCGTCGAAGTCTTAAAGTTAGATGTAGCTTTCTTGTACGATCTCCTCGGGGCTTCGCAAGAGCACGTCGTAAAACCTAAAAAGTTCGCACAGACTCACATTGATGAAGTGATCATCGGGCACACCAACGAGCCGGAATATCGTAAACTTCAGAACAATGAGTTCATGGAAGCTCTTCGCGATCGTACCGTAAAGATCGATATTCCCTATATCACCAAATTAGGTGAAGAGATTAAAATTTACGAAAAAGATTTTAACAAGAGACGCATTAGAGGTTTAAGTATTGCTCCGCACACGATTCAGGTGGCAGCGATGTGGGCCGTATTAAGCCGTCTTGAGAAGCCGAAAAAGGCCAACCTCACTCGTCTTCAAAAAATGAAGTTATATGATGGTAAGACTTTACCGAATTACACAGAGGACAATATTAAAGAGCTTCGCAAAGACACCATTCGCGAAGGCCTCGAAGGTGTTTCTCCTCGGTATATTCAAGATAAGATCTCTAACGCCCTCATTCAAGCTCAGCAATCCAACCGTGGATCGGTCAATCCGTTTATGGTTCTTAACGAGCTCGAATCTGGTCTTAAAAACCACTCATTAATTTCTAACGAAGAACTTAAAAAAGAGTATCGTGAGTTGATCGATGTTGTAACCAAAGAGTACGAAGAGATTATTAAATCCGAAGTTCAAAGAGCGATCAGTGCGGATGAAAGCGCGTTGTCTCGACTTTGCGGCAACTATATCGATAACATTAAAGCTTACACGCAGAAGGAACGCGTAAAGAATACGTTTACGGGTCGTGATGAAGAGCCGAACGAAAGACTCATGCGTTCGATCGAAGAGAAGATTGATATTCCTGAGTCGAGAAAAGATGATTTCCGCCGTGAGATCATGAACTACATCGGCGCCCTTTCTCTTGAAGGTAAAAAGTTTGATTACAAGATGAACGAACGTCTCCATAAGGCCATCGAACTTAAGTTGTTCGAAGACCAAAAAGATAGCATTCGCTTATCTTCTCTCATCACGTCTTCGGAAGTGGATAAAGAGACGCAAGTAAAGATTGATATCGTTAAAGCACGTTTGATTAAAGATTTTGGTTACGACGAAATCTCCGCAACGGACGTCTTGCAATACGTCGCAAGTATTTTCGCTCGTGGGGATGTAAAGGATAATAAGTAATTTTTTTACTTTACGTTAGGGAATGAATGTCCATACGCAGGGATCAGAGTCGATTTAAGGATATCGTCCGCGGGAAAATACGCGAAAACTTTAAAAAGTATGTTACGCAGGACGAGCTCATCGGTAAACGGGAAAAGGAATTCGTTAAAATTCCGGTTCCCTATATCGATATCCCCCGTTTTAAATACGGCCCCAAACAGCAGGGCGGTGTGGGGCAAGGTGAAGGCCAACCCGGTGATTCCGTGGGTGGTGAACCTCAAGAGGGACAAGGGCAAGCGGGGAATGATCCGGGTGAGCATTCGCTGGAAGTCGAAGTGTCATTTGACGAGCTCGCCGATATTCTCGGTGAAGAATTGCAACTTCCACGCATTGAGCCTAAGGGTGGAAAAATTCAAGACGAAAAGACGAATTACACCGGAATGGCTCCCGTGGGTCCTGACTCCTTAAGACATTACAAGTCCTCCTATAAAAGAGCATTAAAAAGGTATATTTCGAGCGGCACTTACGATCCGAAAAATCCAGTGGTTATTCCCGTGCGAGCGGATATGCGCTACCGGTCGTTTAAAACGACGGAAACGCCTCAAGCGAATGCGGTCGTGATTTACATCATGGACGTTTCGGGATCGATGGGTGATGAGCAAAAAGAAATCGTTCGACTGGAAAGTTTTTGGATCAATGCGTGGTTAAAGAAACATTACAAAGGCTTAGAGACGCGATTTATCGTGCATGATGCTGCGGCCAAAGAGGTCGACGAGGATACTTTTTTTAAAACCAGCGAATCTGGTGGAACTCTCATCAGTTCCGCTTACAAATTGTGTCGGGATATTATTAATGAACACTATCCTCCGAGCCAGTGGAACATTTACCCCTTCCACTTTAGCGATGGTGATAACTGGAGCAGCGACGATACCAAACTCTGTATGAATGTTCTCAAGAACGAACTTCTGCCGTATGTTAATTTTTTTGGCTACGGCCAAGTCGAAAGTAAGTATGGCAGTGGGCAGTTCTTTAAAGATCTGGAAAAAGAATTTCCGACCGAACAAAAAATGATTTTAAGTAAGATTAAAAACAAAGAGGCCATCCTGGGCTCGATCAAAGACTTTTTAGGAAAGAAGCGATAATGGCTCATCTTCCCCCCGATCTCGAAAAAGCGAGAGTAAAAATTCTAGAATTTGCAAAAAAATACGGCCTCGATTGCTATGAGACGATATTCGAGCTGATCACTTACGATCAAATGAGTCAGTTCGCCGCCTACGGGGGTTTTCCCGTGAGATATCCACACTGGCGTTTTGGAATGGAGTACGAAAGACTTTCCAAGAGTTACGAGTACGGGCTCTCTAAAATCTACGAAATGGTAATTAACAACGATCCTTGCTATGCCTATCTTATGGAGGGGAACCGCCCGGTAGATCAAAAATTAGTGATGGCACACGTTTACGGTCACTGTGATTTCTTTAAGAATAATAAGTGGTTTGCTCCTACCGATCGAAAAATGATGGACACAATGGCAAACCATGCCACGCGAATCCGTCGCTACATTGATCGGTACGGCTTGGATGAGGTCGAAACTTTTATCGATCAATGTCTTAGTTTAGAAAATTTAATTGATCGTTATAGTCCGTACAATCCAACTCCGAATTCTAAAAAGGCCGAAACCGACGAAACTCGTCGTTCTTCTCTTTTATCGGGTGGAAAAGAATTTATGGATGAGTACATCAACTCGACGGCCCGCTACCAACACGAAGAAGAGGTGGCGAAAGAAAAAGAAATTTCCGAGATGGCCAAGTTCCCCGAACGCCCCGAGCGCGATGTGCTCTTGTTTTTGATGAGCCACGCTCCGCTTAAGAACTGGCAGCAAGACGTATTATCCATCGTCCGCGCCGAAGCTTACTATTACGCACCCCAAGGAATGACAAAAATCATGAACGAAGGCTGGGCTTCTTACTGGCATTCAAAAATGATGACTGAAAAAATTTTAGATGATAGCGAAGTGATCGATTACGCTGATGCGTGTGCGGGGACCTTAGCGATGTCCCCCACAAGTTTTAACCCCTATAAAGTTGGGATTGAGCTTTTCCGCGATATCGAAGAGCGTTGGAATAAAGGACAATTCGGTCGAGAGTGGAACGAGTGTGCGGATGTGGAGATGAAGCGCCGCTGGAATCGAGAGACCAATCAGGGTCGAGAAAAGATTTTTCAGGTACGACGCGATTACAATGACGTCACATTTATCGACGAATTCCTTACGGCTGAGTTTTGTATAAAAAATAAAATGTTCGTTTATAAGTTCAATCAAAGAACCGGTCAGTACGAGGTCGACACTCGCCAGTTCGAAACGGTCAAGAAGCAGCTTTTGTTTCAATTGACCAACTTCGGGCAGCCGATTATTCACGTGGAAAACGCGAACTATAAAAATCGCGGTGAACTGCTTCTCAAGCACCTTTTCGAAGGTGTAGAAATGCAGCAGAACTACATGGAAGAAACGCTTAAGAATTTACACAAGATTTGGAAGCGTCCGGTGCATATCATGACTAATTCCGACGGGAAAGACCTCGTCGTCGGTTTCGATGGTAAAGAATTTTCTCAGACATAGAAAAAACAATCGGTCACTTGGAGACCGTTCATAGAATCCATTAATTTTTGAACTTCCTCTTTAGACAATGCCTCCCGCGCCAGCGGCATTCGATGTAGGATTGGTAGCCCAAATTTGTATCAACGATGGATTCCTGTGCCCCCTTAGGTCTTATGATTAAAGTATTGCAAGGGAGCTGCCACAAGATGTGATTTCAAGAAATTTCCCGAATTAACGGGGGCCGGTGGAGACTTCGCGTTCCGCTGCGTTTACACCTGCACCATAATATAGAATCTGTTGGAAAATTTGCGAGGCGTTGGATTTGACGCTAATAATTGCCGGTTCGAAGGGAGCTTTAGGATCACTCATAAGAGCTTGAAATGCTTTACTATGACTGGTGAGCAGCGCTCGAGTGTTCTCCTTTGAATTCGTCCACTCACGGGAGTCGATAAGGTTCGAATCGCCAATCAACATAGAAATGATAGAGCGACGAATGGAACTCATCGCCGCATTAATCACGACGGCTGGGATACCATCCTTGTTAAGGATTAAACAGTTGGTTTTCTCAGAGCCATTGCACTCGATGATCGAATACTGATTTTCACAATCTAAAAGAAGAATACGACCAGCTTCGGTGCGTAAAGCTCCTCCGTTGGGTGAATTCTTGCCTCGGCACAAGGGGTTGGGGTGGGCTACCTTTCGGAAATAAACCGTTTTGAGGACTTCGTCCTTCTTTCCGTCGTCGGCATTTTGCATTGTTGTGACCAACAGGTCGTCGGAATAGATAGAGGTCATTTTGGAGGAGCTGGCTAAACTATAGACACTCCAAACAATTAATGCGAAAAAGAGGGAACAAGGCTTCATTAAGACATCCTTTATATTGTTAGAGTTTTAAAGAGCAAGAGCCGTGCCCGATGCGTTTTTCTTTGTAGATATTTTCTGAAGGAAGTCGCAACTTGTCGCTCCCCCAAAAATCTTTTATATCATGGGCATGTCAGACAAATTTCAAGGTACAATTCGCGACATTTCGGCGCAGGGACTAGGGGTGGTCGATCACCCCGATGGTCGCGTATTCTTCGTGCGGGGAGGATGGCCGGGAGATCAGGGTGAATTTATGATTGAGTCGGTGGAGAAGCGCTATGGCTTCGCTCGTATCTCTCATCTTGAAAGAGCTTCCGCGGATCGCACGGATATTCCGTGTGTTCACTCAGGAACGGGTATGGGAGAATGTGGCGGTTGTCCCTGGATGGGGATTCAATACGACAAGCAGCTTGAACAAAAACAAAAAATGATCGCTTACTTGTTAAAGCGCATGGGCGCCGAGTCCGAAGGCGTCACGCAACTTAAGCCCATCTTGCCTTCGTCAAAGATATTTGGTTATCGCAATCGAGCCGAGTTTAAAACCGATAGCGAAAGAATAGGCTATGTTTCGCCGGGAACTAGGTCCTTAGCTCCCATCAACAACTGCATTATTGTTTCGGAAAAAAACCAACAGCTCTTTCGGCAAATCAAGGCACAGCTTCCGCGGAAAGATTGGTTGCCCAGCGAAGGCTACTTATGGAACTTTATTCAGATTGACGAATGGATGGTTATAGATGACGTTAAATTGAACAAACGACGTCCCTTTCGGCAAGCCAACTCTCAGCAAAACGAAATGATGAGGGAGTGGTTGCGCGAAAAATTAAAAAGCGAAAATCGTGAAACTTGCGTCGTTGAATTATTTTGTGGTTCTGGAAATTTTACGAAAGTGTTGGTCGAAGAGGGCTTTCGAAATATTCACGCCGTCGAGGGGGTAGAGGTATCGATCCAAAAATTACGGGAGAAAAACTGGATCGGAGTTCGGGGATATGTTGCCAATCTTTTCTCTCCGAGTGATTGGAAAAAAGTGCTGCCCCACTGCCTGGATGCAGAAGTACTCATTTTAGACCCTCCTCGGGATGGCTTTAAACGTCTCCACGAGTTTATTAAAAAGTTTAAGCGACTCCGTCGGATCCTCTACATCTCTTGTGAGACGAGTCAAATGGCTTCTGAGATTCGCGAAATTAAAAAGTACGGATGGGTTCTCAAAGACATCCAGCCTGTGGATCAGTTTCCGCACACCCCCCACATCGAAACTTTGAGCGAAATTGTTCGCGAAAAGTGCCGAAACCCCGCCGTCGAATAGGCGTTGCCTTTTCGGTGAGAGATCGGTTAGACAGGGATCATGTCCATTAAAAAAGAAGATACATTTCAGCTCATGGAGCAGGGGAGCACTCGACCTCTAAAAGCTATCGTGAGCGATCTTAAGACAAAAGGCCTTACACATCTTGATCTCTGCCACTATATCGCAGAATTTATCACCCGGCGCCCATTGATCACCCAAGTTTACCGACTGAATCGCCAGTCTAAAATCCTGCAGTTTAAAAAAGAATATGGCCCAATGTCGGACACTTCGATTTTGACCGATCTTGTGAATACCGCTGAAAATGAAAATACCTTCGCCTATAAACTTATTTCTTTGTTCGAACAAGAGTACGGGGACATTCGAGATGTCTTTATATTTATCATCATGCAGAGAAACGAAAACCGCATTGGTTACTTTAAAAAGCTTGTAGAGTCGATGAGCCTTAGGTTTGATCGTCCCGAATGGCTCGATAAACCTAAAACCATGTTTGATGGTTCGTTTTTAGCGGCTCTCCAACAACTTAAAGCCCAGGGTATTCCATTGCAGGAGGTCGGCGGTCGAACGAACACACTCCTCAAACTTTATGACTGGTGTTTCGATGACGAGTTCAAAGCCGACACTGGATTTGGCGAAGTGATAGAATCAAAATATGACGTCTGTTACGATTTAGGAGGCGGATTTACAACGCCGTACCTCAACGAAAGATTTAAAAAGAATTTTATCTGTCTTGATATTTACGACCCAAGAACTTTTGAACAAGATCATCAATATCTCGAAAAAATATATCGAGAGTCCGATATGGAGTATAAACCTAATGAGATTTCATTTGAGTATTTTGATGTTTTTAAAAATGATTATCCTCTCCACTTTGAAAAATACTTAATAGCTTCCTTTGGTTTTTTAAGCTCAACCATCGCGAATCTAACTCCAGATGCCGGGGGTCCCAAAGTCTTCAGCACAACTTATGCCGCTATCGAAGGTATCTCTCGCCTTATTTTGGCGGGCAAGGAGCTGACACTTTGTAGTTATAGTCGACCCTCCTACGCCAAATTTTCGAGCCGTTGCTTTACGCTCAAGTTTAAAGAGGAGCGTTTAGTCATGGCCAAGAGTATGACTCAGGACTGTCATCGGGATATTGGCTTGAGTCGAACAGGTCACAAGCGCCTCAAGAAATTTTTGAGAGCCGTTGAATTTTCTTAGGCCCACCAGTTCTCCTAAAATGTCACCACAAAGCACCATTCGGTGTGTGAGGCTTGCCATCCACTGGATCCCCAGTGCAATAATATGCCGGTTGATTTAGAACGTTTAAAAGTTTAGCTCTTTGGAGCGACGGGAGTTTTATGAATATTTCTAGTTTTTTAATAGCTTTGTTTATGCCAGCGGTTTTGATGGCGCAGACCGTGGACCTTAAAGACATAGGGAATAATACCGAAGAGCGCACTACCATCGACATCCGCAAAGGTAAGCCAGTTTCCGATGTTCCCAAGATCGTTTGGGAAACTCAAGACGGTACGGCTGACATCGAAGGCGATGATCAGACCTCGAGCAAGGAAGCCAAGGCCGAGTGGAAAAAAGCGTGCGACGCTTGGAAAAAAGAATTTCGCGCTGACAATAAAGATAACAAAATTATTAGCATGAATTGCGGTAAACAAGAGTGCGCCAATGATTTGGGTAAGCACACATGTAAATCGACGGCCGCTTACAAGATCAAAGTGAAGTCCGAAGAGTAATTCGAAGAATTCTTTGTAACTCGTCACCCCTCCTTATGGGGAGGGGGATGGCACACGTTTCAAAGCGAGACGTTACTAGACTCGATACACTCATATCACCGTGTCTATCTTGGAGACAGGCAAAAGAGCCTAGACGCTTTCTATTGCTTCCTATCCCCGAAATTTTGGCCTTTTTTTTGTATTCATAAGTTTGATACGGGGGTCTCGCATGTTTAAACTTAAAGTTCAATTTTCTTCGACCATTTTTTCTATCGTATGTTTAAGTGCCTCTATGAGTTTTATAGTCGGTTGTAATAAGGCAGAGGTCTCTAACCACGAAATCTCTCGTTCTTATGAGGGCCAGTGGGTCGAAAAGGTAACGTATGACGCTCTCATCACCTCCAGAGCATCCGTGCCTTGGGAAACTGATTGTGCTCAGACTTCTCTCAAGGGGGCGCAGGCTCTCCGAATAGATATTATCAAGGTGAATGCGACCGGTCGAGTCGAGCGCGCCACGCAGATCACTCCGCAATCCAGTCTAGCATATAGTCACTTTGGAGATGTGGATGGCCAGGGAGTATTTATTTACACGACCGAAGCCAATCCGGCCAATCCCGCTTTTTTTTCAAGCGATATCGAAATTCAGAAACATGATGTTAGATTTTCTGTAAGCGAAAGCCAACTCACTGTGAGCAGCGACCTTCGAGTGAAAGCAAATGGGGCAGAAAAAACTTTCGAAGACGTCGATCAATTCACAAAAGTCTCTGATCAGGAATTTACAAAACTTCTTGAGCGCGTTCGTTCGTGCTTACGTTCCGGGCTTATCGAACAAGAAAATCAGCGGCAACAACCTCCCGATCAGCAACAGCCCCAACAACGTCCGCAGGCCTCTGATTTGCGGGAAGCTTAGTTTTAAAAATCATCCAGCTTTGGAGCAGAGTCTTTGCTCCTCTTACTCAATCGGACCAACATGAGCCCATGTTAAAGGATGTTCTCGGTCCTCATAGTGCTCGAAATCTAAAATATCTTTTTATTCATTTGGGAATAGTTTAATTAAGACGGTGGCTTTTTTAAAAGCTGTCGTCATTCTGAAGTTCAGCGAGAGTACTTGTGGGATTCACAAGAATCTTCGCTGCGCTCAGAATGACGAGTTCGGGCCAGTCTTTCATACTACAGGTCGTAGTAAAGATTAAACTCGTAAGGAGTTGGGCGCTGTTGCATCGGTAAAACTTCTTTTTCCATTTTGTAATGGATCCAGTTCTGAATAAAGTCTTTACTGAAAACTTCGCCTCTCAAAAGGAAGTCGTGCTTTTGAGTTAAGTTACTTAAAGTTTGATCTAAAGTTCCTGGGATCGACGGAACTTTTGCGGCTTCCTGCGGAGGAAGCCCGTAGATGTCTTTATCGAGCGGATCTCCGGGATGAATTTTGTTTTGGATTCCATCGATACCTGCCATCAACAAAGCTGCAAATGAGAGATAAGGATTCGATCCGGAGTCAGGAGTTCTAAACTCAACCCGCTTCGCTTTGGGATTGTCACCCGTATTCGGAATGCGGATCGCTGCGGAACGGTTTTTAAAGCTGTAAGCCAACTTGATGGGAGCTTCAAATCCCGGAACCAAGCGCTTGTACGAATTCGTGAGAGGATTTGTAAATGCGCAAAGAGAAGGTGCGTGTTTTAAAATTCCACCGATAAAGAAAAGAGCGGTTTCGGAGAGTCCCGCATACTGATTGCCGGCAAAAAGGTTTTTTCCACCCTTCCACAGCGACATATGAACGTGCTGTCCGGATCCATTATCACCAAACAAAGGCTTTGGCATAAATGTCGCCGTTTTATTGTGTCGGCGAGCGACGTTTTTCACAATGTACTTAAACCACTGAAGTGTATCCGCGGATTTTACAAGTTCGTCGAACTGATAATTAATTTCGCCTTGAGACGCGGCGACTTCGTAATGGTGTCTCTCAACCACAACACCGATTTTATCAAGCTCTAAGCAAACTTCGGTGCGGATGTCGTGATGAGTATCAATCGGCATCGCTGCAAAGTAACCTTCTTTGTGGCGAGGTTTGTAGGCTAGATTACTTCCACCCTCGTCACGGCCGCTGTTCCAACCCGCCGCCGAAGAATCAATCTTATAGAATCCGCCGTGAGACGTTTGTTCAAAACGAACGTCGTCGAAAATAAAAAATTCCGCTTCGGGACCGAAGTAAGCCACATCGGCAATGCCGGTGGAGCTGAGATAAGCCAAGGCTTTTTTTGCGATCTGACGGGGATCACGGTCATAAGGAGTTAAAGTTTCGGGAAGGACGACATCACATAATAAAGAGACAGTAGGGACCTGTGCGAAGGCATCCATTTTTGCCGTTGAAGGATCTGGCATTAATACCATGTCCGATTCGTTGATCGCGCGCCATCCGCGGCAGGAGGATCCATCAAATCCCATTCCCTCTTCGAAGACATCCGCCTTCAATTTATATAAGGGAATCGTTAAGTGTTGCCATGTGCCCAACATATCCGTGAACTTGAGGTCCACCATTTGAGCTCCATGTTTATAGGCATAATCTATGGCTTCTTGTGCGTTCATGTCCCGTCTCCTCGTAAATGTTTTAACTTAAACGTTTAAATTGCTTCTTCATCTTTATCACCGGTGCGTATCCGTAGAGCTTGCTCGACGTTGTACACAAATATCTTTCCGTCTCCCACTTTTCCGGTATGGGCAGAATTGCGAATGGCCTCTACGGCTAAAGGGGAGAGAGTATCGTTCACAATAATTTCGATCTTAATTTTAGGGAGAAAGTCGACGACATATTCGGCACCACGATAGATCTCGGTGCGGCCTTTTTGACGGCCAAAGCCTCTCACTTCTGTAATACTTATTCCTTCGACACCGATCTCTGTCAGGGAATCCACGACATCATCAAGTTTAAAAGGTTTAATGAAGGCTTCGATTTTCTTCATTGAATTGCTTTCGAAAGTAGTCGGTTTTTCGTCGTCTGTCGACAAATAAATAGAAATATAATGGGCCGGAGGGCCGCCGGCAAAGCCTATATTGAAGCCTGTCAACACTTTGCGCGTTGATCGGAAGTTTGCGCCGGTGCTTAAAACTTGATATAGGCTTAACCTCTGTTTTTTGGGGTTTTAAAAAAACTGGTAACTTTAAGGGTGGGTATGGGATTTAAATTCTTTCTCTATGGCGTTTATGATGAGGGACAGAAGTGTCACTCTCGTTTTCAGAATCTGATTTCTTCTCAACAAAAAGCACAGGTCCGCGGAACTCTTTATCAATTGTCGTGCGGCTTAACTCTTTTACAGCCTGAGGGTGATGCCCTCGTTTCTGGTCTCTTGGTCGATTTAAATATTAACGAGTCTCATTGGCCCTATTTGGACGCAATGAATGGTTATAACGAATGCAGTCCTAAGAAAAGCTTCCTTTTGCGAAAAACCGTCGAAGTGATCTTGGCGGACGGGTCTTCGATTCAGGCTCAAACCTATTGTATTAACGACGATAAAAAAACTTCGGCGAAACCGGTGACAGAGCCGATGGCGGTCCCTCAAAAAGAGATTCTGATCGATCGTCTGACCGATCGCCAGCAGCTTTATATTCGAAAACTTTCGCAGGCGAAGGGACGTGAAATCGTTCCGGTGGATATGGCTCTTTATCGAGAGCTGATGTCCCTAGAGTTGATCGTTGATAAAGGTCGTCGTCTGGCACTGACTTCCTTAGGCCAAGAAGTGAGCTTATTTTTATAAATGCCGATCTCTCCGCAAGACGCTCTTTTTAATGTTGTTCTTGTGGAGCCGGAAATTCACCACAACACAGGTAACATCGGTCGTACATGTGTGGGTATGAATTGCCATTTACATCTTGTGCATCCCCTCGGCTTCTCAATGGATGACAAACATCTTCGTCGAGCGGGACTGGATTACTGGCCGCAACTCTTGATGACTCAGCACGATAATTTTGCGCAATGGGAAAGCTCTCGCCCGAGTGGGGCAAGATGTTATTTTTTTTCGACCAAAGCGGAGAAAAGTTTTTTCGATGTGGAATATCGAAAGGGAGATTTTCTTGTCTTTGGACCTGAAACACGCGGCTTATCCGCGCCTGTTCTCGAAAAATACTCATCTCAGCTTGTCAAACTGCCCATGGTAGGTCCCACTCGAAGTTTAAACTTGTCGAATGCGGTTGCCGCCGCTGTCTATGAAGCCTTTCGGCAGATCCGGCCTTGCTAAAAAATTAATACTCCTCAACTTGATCAAAAGGGTGAGCTCACCTACACTAAACCCTTGTCACTCAAAGGTGGATTTGCATGCTTAATTTACTGACCAAGGTCTTCGGCACTCAGCATGAGCGCGAAATGAAGTCCATTCGCCCAATCATCGATCGTATTAATCAGCTTGAATCTAAAATGCAGGCGATGAGCGATGCGGAACTTCAAAATCAGACTCCGTTGTTCAAACAGCGCCTTGCCGCGGGGGAAACTCTCGACGATATTTTACCAGAGGCCTTCGCCGTATGCCGTGAAGCGGGTAAACGCGTCCTTAATATGCGCCACTACGACACCCAGTTGATCGGTGGATACATTCTCCATCGCGGATCCATCGCCGAGATGAGAACGGGTGAAGGTAAAACTTTAGTGGGAACATTACCCGTGTACCTGAATGCCCTGAGTGGAAAAGGTGTGCACGTCGTAACTGTCAACGATTACCTCGCAAAGCGGGATGCGGAGTGGATGGGTCGTTTGTACAAATGGCTCGGACTTTCCATTGGAATCATTGTTCACGATTTGGATGATTCGGAGAGGCAAGCAGCTTACGCCGCGGATATTACCTATGCGACCAACAACGAATTAGGTTTTGATTATCTCCGCGATAATATGAAGTTTAGACTTTCCGATTACGTCCAGAGAGATTTAAATTTTGCGATTGTCGATGAGTGTGATTCGATTTTGATCGACGAAGCGAGAACGCCATTGATCATCTCGGGGCCGGCAGAGGACAACACGGCCATTTATCAAGAAATACAAAATATAGTAAAGCATCTTAAGCCAGAAATTCACTTCACCATGGAAGAAAAATCTCGATCCGTGGCGGTGACCGAAGAGGGCAATGCGAAGTTAGAAGAGTTGATGGGTGTGGAAAACATTTACGATCCTCAACACATCGATAAGCTCCACAATATTTACCAAGCTCTTAAAGCCAACCATTTATTTAAGATCGACGTGGATTACATGGTCAAAGATAACGAGATCGTCATCGTGGATGAGTTCACAGGTCGACTCATGGAGGGCCGACGCTGGAGTGATGGGCTACACCAAGCTGTTGAAGCTAAAGAAGGTGTAAAAATTAAAAACGAAAGCCAAACGCTAGCTTCAATCACGTTCCAAAACTACTTCCGAATGTACAAAAAACTTTCGGGCATGACGGGAACGGCGGACACCGAAGCCGCGGAATTTCGCAAAATTTATAACTTAGGTGTTTCGGTCATCCCTACCAATCGCCCGATGATTCGTAAAGATTTAGAAGACGTAGTTTACAAAAGCGAAGCGGGAAAGTTCAACGCCATTATCAAAGACATCATCGAACGTCGAAACAAAGGTCAACCCTCTCTCGTCGGTACCGTCAGTATCGAAAAATCAGAAGCCCTGGGACGCGCGCTCACGGCACAAAAAATTCCGCACACGGTTCTCAATGCCAAATATCACGAGAAGGAAGCAGAAATCGTCGCCCAAGCAGGACGAAAAGCCGCAGTGACGATTGCGACCAACATGGCCGGTCGAGGAACTGATATTATCTTAGGTGGAAACGCCGAGTTCATGACCAAAGCCGCCACCAACGAACCTCCGGGTTCCCCGACCTACGAAAAACTGTATGCCGATTTTAAACGTCAGTGCGAAAACGAAAAGCAAGAAGTGCTGGCCGCGGGTGGATTGTACATCGTCGGTACAGAGAGGCACGAATCCCGTCGTATCGATAATCAGTTACGCGGTCGTTCGGGTCGTCAAGGGGATCCTGGTGCCACTCAGTTTTACCTTTCTTTGGAAGACGATCTCATGCGCAAATTTAACGGCGAGCGCATTAAAAAAATCATGGATACGTTAAACGTTCCTGATGATGAACCTATCACCGCGAGAATGGTGACCCGTTCGATCGAAGGAGCTCAACGAAAGGTCGAGGGTCATAACTTTGATATTCGTAAGCATCTCTTGGAATTTGATGATGTGATGAATCTTCAGAGAACCAAGATCTACTCGATGCGACGCGAGCTTCTCGAGGAGGACGGCACGGACAACACGCGCATCGAGGCTAAAATTAAAGAAATGATGGCCGATATCGTCTCTGATATGTTGGATACCTATGCCAACGAGCAAGTGAAACGCAGTGATTGGGATCTTGCGGGCTTCAAAGTCGCTCTGGAGCAACAGTTTGGTGTGGAAATCGATTTTCCGGCAAACATTACGTCTGATGATCTTGTCCAAAAAGTTCAAGTGGCCGTGAGTGAAAAGTACGATTCTCAAAAGCGTGCGATGAACACGATCTTTAATGACGTGCAAAAGAGCTTAATCCTGGGAGCGATTGATCACTACTGGAAGGAACATCTTTATAGGGTCGACCGGATTCGCGAATTCGTAAATCTCAAGGCTTATGCCCAAAAAGATCCGTTGATGGAGTATCGCAAGGAAACTTTCCAGGCCTTTGCGGATATGGAACGCTATATTCGAAATGACGTCGTGGAGAAATTCTTAAAGCTTAAGGTTGTCCTCGAGAGACGAGAGCAAGACATCGAAGACACTCAAGAGGTGAATACCGAAATCCTCGATGCTCTTCGCCCGAAGCAGCCCCAAAAGATGACGATGTCCTCCGGTCCGTCTTTAGACGGGGGCGGAGATTCGCAGATGAGTCGCAACCAACGCCGAACAATCGAAAAAGATAAAAAGAAAAAGAAAAAACTTTTTTAAGGATCACCACTGATGGTTATCTGTCCCATTTGTCACGCTGAAATTCTTGTAAGCCCGGGGGCTCTGTTTGCACAGTGCCCCAACGAAAGCTGTGGCACATCTTTCGAACTGGATGAAAATGGAAACATCGATCCGTCTTCACTCGGCTCGGTGGACGAGGATGTTTCTCCGCAGGACATTGCCGGCGCTTCCGAGAATTACGAAAATCCCGAAGTGATCGAGCAATATGATATTAGCACGATCAATTCATCGGTCGAAGAGGTCGAAGATTCGTTTATGGCGGGGTACGATGCCGAGGCCGCCGGAGGCGAAGTCGTACAAGATGCTGTGGCTGGCGATTCGGTCTCCGAAGAAATTCCTGAACAAGCTCCGATCGACGAGGATTATCGTGAAGACTGGAATGAAGTCGCGCAGGCGCAAGAGGACGCGGAGAATGCTCCGGATCCCATCGGAGTCGTGGCTTACGACAAAACTGATAACTCGCAATCTATTCAAGGAATTTTTTACGACATCATTTTAGAAAATCTCGATACTATCGATATTAAAACTGCACTTTTCAAAATTTTAGAACAGGCCCGCTTTGGAATTAATGTGGAAGCCGCTCGACGCTCGCTTAAGGGAGGGGAGTTGGTCCTCACGGATCTCAACCCTGTGGTTGCATCTGTTTTGATCGGACAACTTCGTGATCTCGATATTAAAATCAGCTGGCGCCAAAGTTTAGCGATCATGGATAATTCTGAAAGTCCCCCAGAGGAGGAAGCATGATGCTTTTAGTTTCTCTAGTCATACAGATCTTTGTTTACGCGGGCCCTCTGGCCCAGCACGAAACTCAATTGGAGTCGATCGACAAGCGAATTCGTGTTGAGGAAGAGACCCTTAAAGATTTAGAGATCAATAAAACGAATGCCCGAGAGGGAAAAGAGCTCGAAGAAATTCTTGATGGAATTGCCACAATCCACATGAAGCTTTTAAAAATTCGCAGAGAACGGGCCGAGCTTAAACGGCATTTACGAAACGAACATCCCGATGATGATCTGATCTTTGATGCTCGTCTTCACAAAGATAATCGTGAGAAAAAAAACGAAACTTCCAATGATCCGGTGGACAAGAAGTTGGATGATCTTCTTAAGTTAATGCAAAAGCAATACGCGCGCTTCGTACAGCAGAAGAAAACTGTATCGCCGAATTCACCAGCGCCGCCGCCTTTAGAAGTCGAGAGCGCAGTGGAAACCAATAAAGAGCGGTACTTAAATAAAGCGATCCAAACCCAAATGCGAGTCAAAAACAACGGCCCCGCTCCTAAGCAAGATGCGCACGCCATTCCCGCTCCAGCTAAGACCGACAAAGCACATCCACCCACAGAACCCAAAGACCCCCACGGGAAATCCCACCACTGAAGAGCACGCGGTCATTCTGAGCGCAGCGAAGAATCTCGTCTGAAAGATCCACACTTTTTTATCTTTTCTTGGGACATTTAAGACTAAATAGGCTCGTAGTCTGATCGTTGAGGTCCAATGTCTCGACGTTCAGACTTAGGCTCGCCGCCTTTATCTTTGTAGACGACTTTTCCGTTCTCGAACCAAATTTCCTTTTCGTACACGGCGGGCCTGTTTGTGGAGTCTTCACTGCGGAAGTAGTAAACCCAGCGGTCGACGCTGCTCTTGCGATAGGTGCGGTCTGGATTACCTAAGAGGTGTAACACGTAACCTTTGTCGCTACCGATTGGAATTTTTTCGTAGTCCTTTTGGGGCGAGCTGGCGCAGCCCGGGATCAAAATAATACATAGGAATAGATATGCTAGGCTTTTCACGTCTATTATTATCACTGAGTTGATATGGGAAATCCACTTGATTTAAGATCAATGAAGTGAGAAAAAGTACGCACTAGGAGATCACAATGTCAGACTACAAAATAGACGATTACAACCGTGGCGGAATGATTGCTTTCATGTTTTCGATGGTCGTGACGACACTATTTTTCGTTTACATTGCCTTTGTTCATCCTGGTGTTGACCTTAAAGAGATTCAGGCACCCGAAAAGAAAGAAGCTCCAGTTGCGAATCCTAACCCCGAGCCGGCGTCTAACTAATAGAGGACTCCGCTCCTATATATTGGGAGTGATTTTCATTTTCTTCACTCCGCCAGCGTTTTCCTACGATCCCACTCAAACTGAGCGAGAGCAGAACGAAATTCCCAAAGAGCTGCGAAATATCGGGATTGATGAAAAATTAGGACATAATTTAAAAGATCTTTCCATCCAACTCGTAGATGATGATGGAACTCCCAGGAAGTTCGGTGATCTTCTAACGCCGCGCCGCCCAATCATTTTGAGTCTCGTCTATTTTAACTGCCCGAGCCTTTGTAATTTGCATCTCAACGGGGTTTTGGACTCTCTTCAGCAGATTTCTCTTAAGCCTGGCGAGGATTACGAAATTCTGGCGGTCAGCTTTGATCCTAAAGAGAATTCTGATCTGGCCGCCGCTAAAAAATTGACCTACCTTGCAAAGTACGAATTTCTGAAAAAAGGTGAGGGGATTCATTTTCTTACGGGCGATGAAAACTCTTTGAAAACGCTTGCTGATACCATAGGATTTAAATATAAATGGGACGAAACAAGTAAAGAATGGGCGCATGCTTCTGCAGCAGTCATTATTACTCCTGAGGGAACGATATCTAGATATCTCCATGGGGTGTACTTCGAGCCAAAGACGTTTCGACTCAGCATTGTCGAAGCATCTAAGGGACTAATTGGTTCGGTCATTGATTCTGTGATGCTTTTTTGTTTCCGCTACGACCCGAAAGCGAACAAGTACGCTTGGTACGCTTTCAATGTAATGAGAGGCGGAGCAGCATTTGCCTTGCTAGTTTTGTTAATCTGGCTAGTTCCGTTTTGGATGAGACAACAGAGGAGTTAATAATCATGTTCTGGTGGGTACCAACCGCGTCTGCAAATACCTTCATGCCACCGGCTGCAACAAAGATCGCCGCAGAGGTTAACCATCTCTACGGGTTCATGCTGATTGCCAGTGTAATTTCATTCATCATCCTTATGGGTGCATTCATTTTCTTCGTTGTTAAATACAAACGTAGGTCTGCGAAGGACTCCACCCCCTACATCACGCACAACCATACCCTCGAGTTTGTGTGGAGTTTTATTCCTTTTGTGATTTTTATGGTTTGCTTCGCATGGGGTGCACACATTTACTTAAAAATGCGCACCTTCGACGAAGGGGCCATGGAAGTTCACGTTTTTGGAAAGAAATGGGCTTGGGAATTTGAATATAAAAACGGTCGACGCGTGACTGCGGAAGTGAATGCCGAAGGCCAACAGGTTCCTGCGACGATGGTCGTTCCATTAGGTGTGCCTGTGAAGCTCATCATGACTTCAGTCAAGCTCAGCCCGCAAGACAAAGCGGTACTCCATAGCTTTTTCATTCCTGCCTTCCGCGTAAAGCAAGATGTGGTCCCCGGAAGATATTCGGCGCTCAGTTTTACAGCCGAACAAAAAGGGATGTTCCAGATTTTCTGTACTGAGTATTGTGGTACGGGCCACTCGACAATGTTGGCGCGCGTTCATGTCGTTTCTCAAGAAGAGTTTGATGCATGGATTATGGGCGACGGCGCGGCCGGTAGTGGTGAGCTTTCTATGGCGGACAAGGGTCGCCAAGCCTACGCCAAGTACGCTTGTATCGGTTGTCACAGCTTAGGCGGGCAAGTGATGACAGGCCCAACATGGAAAGGTCTGTGGGGCTCCAAACGCGAATTTAATGACGGTGGATCTGCGGTGGCTGACGAAAACTATCTCCGTGAATCGATCTGGGAACCTAACAAGCATATCGTTAAAGGCTACGAGCCGAACAAAATGCCGACGTTTAAAGGTTTGATCAATGACGAAGAGTTAACCGCACTTATTGAATATATTAAGACTATTAAATAGAGGAGACGACAAATGGCTGGAGTCGATTACTTACATTACGGGAAACGCGGTTTGATGTCGTGGCTTGGATCTTTAGATCACAAGCGCATTGCGATTTTGTACTTCTTTTCAGTCGCGTTCTTTTTCTTATTGGGCGGAATATTTGCTTTGCTGGTCAGGTTGGAACTGTTCAACCACGGCGCGCTTTTCTCTCAAGACCAATACAATAGATTTATGACGTATCACGGGGCCATCATGGTCTTCTTCGTGATCATTCCGGGTATTCCGGCCATTCTAGGGAACTTCTTTTTACCGTTGCTGATCGGTGCGAAAGACGTGGCGTTCCCGAGAGTGAATCTAATGAGTTGGTACTGCTTGATGGCAGGATTTATCATCGCTGCTGCGACGTTGTTCCTCGGCGGAGTGGACACCGGTTGGACGTTCTACACTCCTTATAGCATTAGCTACAAACCGGCGACTGTTCTCATGGCCTTTGCGGTTTTTGTGGCTGGTTTTTCCTCGATCCTGACCGGGGTGAACTTCGTGGCGACGGTGCATCGCTTAAGAGCGCCCGGAATGACAATGATGCGAATGCCTCTGTTTGTGTGGGCCATTTACTCAACAGCGATCCTTCAAGTTCTAGCGACTCCGATCATTGGTATCACTGTATTGTTACTAGCCATGGAGAATATTTTTGGTATCGGAATCTTCGATCCTGAGTTGGGCGGCGATCCGGTGCTTTTCCAGCATTTTTTCTGGTTCTACTCACATCCTGCAGTTTACATCATGGTTTTACCAGCCATGGGTGTGATCAGCGAGTTGCTCTGTACGTTTTCTCGTAAGACGATTTTTGGATATACGGCGATTGCGTATTCATCGATTGCCATTGCGGCAATCAGTTTCCTCGTATGGGGTCACCACATGTTTACGAGTGGTCAGTCGGAATTGACCGGAATCACTTTTTCAGTTTTGACCATGTTCGTGGGTGTGCCGACGGCGATTAAGTTATTCAATTGGCTGGCCACTTTGTATCGTGGTTCTATACAAATGGTGACGCCAATGTTGTACGCATTAGGCTTCATGTTCATTTTCACTATTGGCGGTATGACGGGGATTTACCTTGCAACACTCGCGACAGATATTCACTTCCACGATACGTATTTCGTCGTCGCTCACTTCCATTACGTGATGGTCGGCGGAACATTGATGGCCATCATGGGTGGAGCCTATTATTGGCTCCCGAAGATGGTGGGTCGCATGTACAACGAAGCGTGGGCTCGGATTTCTTTTGTGATCATTTTCGTTGGATTTAATGTTACATTTTTCCCTCAGTTTATTCTCGGAAACATGGGTATGCCTCGCCGCTATCATGATTATCTTCCGGCCTATCAATCTCTCAATAAGATTTCGACCATGGG
The DNA here is from genome assembly GCA_019750295.1 of Bdellovibrionales bacterium. Taxonomy (NCBI): domain Bacteria; kingdom Pseudomonadati; phylum Bdellovibrionota; class Bdellovibrionia; order Bdellovibrionales; species Bdellovibrionales bacterium. The sequence goes on from JAIEOS010000048.1 coordinate 121,597, forward strand.
CTCTTGGATGATTGCGGTGGGCTTTATCATCGCTCTTTATACAATTATTCATGCCATCGTTAAAGGAGCTAAAGCGCCCGCAAATCCTTGGGGTGGTTTGACTCTGGAGTGGACGGCACCGTCTCCTCCTCCTCACGAAAACTTCGAAAAAACACCAGTTGTTACGGCAGGTCCATATGAGTACAGATAGCAAAAGCATGGCTCACGCAGAGCACGAACACCACTATGCTCATCACTTTGATAGTGCAGAGCATGAGTATCTCTCCAGTAAAGAGGGAGTTTGGCTCTTTCTATGTTCAGAGATTTTAATGTTTGGCGGTTTGTTCGCCGCTTATTTTATTTATCACAACATGTACCCCGCAGTTTTCCACGCGGGGTCTCATCACTTGGATTGGAAGCTGGGCGCGCTGAACACGGTAGTACTTTTGACAAGTTCACTTACAATGGCTTTAGGCGTTCACTATTGTCAGACGAACAATCGCAAAATGGCGGTGATGAATTTATCCGCGACGATCGTTTGCGGCGCTTTGTTTATGATCGTGAAATACATGGAGTACAGCCATAAGATTCATGAAGGTCTCCTTCCGGGGCTTTGGTTTAGAGGCGATAACGAAGGGATCAGCAATATTGGTCTTTACTTCTCCTTCTACTTTATGATGACCGGTCTCCACGGAATTCACGTGGTCGCAGGAATGGCACTGATCGGTTGGGTGCTCGTCCGCACCATGAAAGATGAATTTAGCGATAAGTACTATACTCCAGTCGAAGGCGTTGGATTATTCTGGCACTTAGTGGATTTAATTTGGATTTTCTTATTCCCGTTACTTTATTTGGTGGGAGGCTAAAATGGCAGCAGCAAAAAACGGACACGGCGATCATCATGTCATGTCATTGAAAGTCTACTTTACGATTTTCGCGATACTGATTTTCTTTACGGCTCTTACGGTCATTACGGCAAAGCTCATTGATTTTGGTGGCACAGCGAACGCAATTATAGCTTTCGCGATTGCATTGACCAAAGCATTGCTTGTTATGGGTTACTTTATGCATTTGAAATACGACGAGAAGATCTACCGGTACATTATCGGGAGTAGCTTTTTGTTCGTCATACTCTTATTCCTTATCTGTGTGTTAGATTTAGCGACGAGAACACTCCAGCAAAGCACACTGTAGATACGGCATCAGTGGGTACCCGGTACCTTTTGCGGATGCGCTGCATCCGCAAAAGGTACCGGGTACCCACTGAAGGAAGTGACTGTGCGGAATTTTTTTGATCTCACGAAATTTGGAATTGTTTGCTTTGTGATTTTCACGGGGACGGCCGCCTATTTTCTATCTCTGCCGCCCATTCAACCTTTGGATTCTACACACTTCTTATTTTTCATTCTGAGTTTATACTTTGTAAGCTCTGCCATATTTGCGCTCAATCAATTGCAGGAAGCCGATATCGATGCGCTGATGCCGAGGACGATGAATAGACCTCTTCCCTCAGGGCAGTGGTCGAAAATGCCCGTCGCGGTCCTTTGCCTTTCGTTTTTGATGATCGGCTTTTTCTTTGCCTACATGGTGAGCCTTTGGACTCTCATTTTTCTATTTGCCACTTTAGTCATGTACAACGGGCTCTATACCATGTTTTGGAAGCGACGCTGGGCTTTTGGGGCCGTTCCCGGAGCTATTCCAGGTTCGATGTCGATCTTGGTGGGGTACGGAGCTAATGGCCAACAGTGGTCGATGGGCTGCTTTTATCTTTTTGTTCTCATGTTCCTGTGGCAGATGCCTCACTTCTGGGCCCTGGCTCTTCGCTATCAAAAAGATTACGAAGCGGCGAAAATTCCTGTGCTTCCCACCGTCGTCGGCGAGGAACGAACTTTATACCACATGGGTTTATATGTTTTTGCCTACGCGGCTTGGGCCGTGGCCGCCCCCTGGTTTATTTCGGTATGGATTGGTTATCTCGTAGTGATTTTGCCATTCGTTTGCAAAGTGGTTTATGAGTTTTTCACGTATCAAAAAGATCCGAGCAGCCGAAATTGGTTGTCTTTCTTTTTATGGACAACCTTCAGCGTGCTTGTATTTGTCATTATCCCTGTTTTTGATAAATGGGGGGAATTGGTGTTTTACAGATTATGAAAACAAAAACTTTTTCCTATATTCTTTCGTTCCTCATATTTTTGACATTTGATCTAATGGTTTTGGGAGCCGGTGTTAGGGCTATGGATGCGGGCCTGACATGTCCCGACTGGCCCTTGTGCTTCGGCCGAGTAGTTCCGACGTATCACCTCGGCGTTTACCTCGAATTCATTCACAGAGCGATTGCTGGGCTGGTGGCACTGATATTTATTTTTTGTTTTATCATCGCCCACATCAAGTCGGAATATAAACATTTACGTTTTACATTCTGGATCTCGGCGATGCTTTTGTTCTCTCAGATCATCATGGGCGGGCTCACGGTCCTTAAACTTTTGCAGCCGGGGATTGTGACGCTCCATCTATCTTTAGCGGGTGTATTTTTGGCTTCTCTCGTGATTCTTAAAAGTAAACTCACAGAGGATTCGGCTTCAGAGTCTGTGGTTCCTTTAAGTTATAAAATCTTTTCGACAGTGGCCTTAGTTTCGGTCTCCCTTCAAATCATTCTTGGAGGAAAAGTGGCGACCACTTACTCTGGATCCGTGTGTCTGGATTTTCCGACCTGTATGGGCCAATGGTTTCCAACATTCTATGGCCCTATTGGACTCCAAGTCATGCATCGTCTCGGAGCCTACGCGGTCTCTTTAATTGTTTTGATTCTTTTCGTGTGGACGCTGAAGTTACTCGCTCAAGAAAAGTTAGATCGTGTATTTAAGATTCTATCTTCGCGGGCAATTCTTTTTGTGCTGTCGCAAGTGGCCATTGGCGTGATGAATCTTAAGATGCAGATACCACCATGGCTGACGGTCATTCATCTAGCGATGGCGCTGATGATTTTTCTGACCCTTCTGCGAATGAATATTCGCGCCTGGTCGGCGAATCATTGACTCCCTAAGCTTCGAAATCGGGCTGTTGGGCCGGACTTGCTTTGAAAAATGCGTCCTGCTTGAGGCAATGATCATAAATTTTTTGGCTCAGCGGGAACGGTCGAGTGTCCACCTTAAAACGTTCAGCTCCAAAAAACTGAGGCACGAGAAAGCAATCGGCCATCGTCACCTGATCCCCGAAGCAGTAAGTCCCAGAGTATTTTTTGAGAATCGCTTCGAAAGACTCTAATCCCTTGCTGATCCAATGATTCAGCCACTGGGCTTTTTGATCTGGAGATGCTTTCAACTCGCGATCGAGATATTGCGTCACGGCCAGGCCTTGAAGAGGTTGAATCCCACTGTTGATGATCTCGTACATTTGGCGAATGATGGCCCGCTCTTCCAGGTCCTTGGGGAGAAGGGGTGTTTGTGGAAACTTTTCTTCGAGATATTCGATAATAGCGACAGACTGACTGAGTGTGAGCGAGTCGAGCTCCAGCGATGGGACTTGCGCCATCGGGTTTACTTTTTTAAATCCATCGCTGTTTTGTTCTCCCCCGTTCTTTAAGAGGTGAACGGGAATCATCGTGTACGGCAGCTTTTTGAGGTTGAGAGCGATACGGACGCGGTAGGCGCAGGAACTTCGAAAATAGGTGTATAACTTCATAGAGAGGAAGTATTACATAATTGGCAGTGTCGATCATTTGTTTTTAGGAGCGGACTTTTGGCGCTGCAACATGGGGGATATGCGTCTGGAATAGTAAGCCTCAACACACTATTATGGCGCCAATAACGGAGGATTTATGAAATTAGGGACTCTTAGACTTCAAGGCTGGAATGATGGGGAACTGGTCGTGGTGAGTCGCGATAATAAAACCTATGTGAGTGCGAAAGCCGTCGCTCCGACTTTGCAAAAAGCTTTAGAGAATTGGTCCGCGCTTCAACCGCAGCTCGAACAACTTTATAAAGATCTCAATAACGGTCAGGCCAAAGAGGCTCAGCCCGTCGACGAACATCAATTTCATTCACCGTTACCGCGGGCTTATCAATGGGCTGATGGCTCCGCTTTTCTCCACCACGTCAAATTGGTTCGACAGGCTCGCAACGCTCCTATGCCCGAGAGCTTTTACGAAGTCCCTCTCATTTATCAAGGCGGCAGCGACAGTTTTCTCGCGCCAAGAGAAGATATTCCTCAAATTGATTTTTCTCACGGAACAGATTTCGAAGGCGAAGTTGGCGTCATTACCGATTTCATTCCGATGGGTTCCACACCCGAGCAAGCTTTAGAGAAGGTCCGTTTGATTGTAATTATCAATGATGTTTCTCTCCGTGGACTTATTCCCGAAGAGATCGCTGCGGGTTTTGGATTCTTTCAGGGTAAGCCGTCGTCAGCCTTTGCTCCTTTTGCCGTCACTCCTGACGAGTTGGGGACAGCATGGAAGGACGGCCGAGTTCATTTACCACTCCATGTGGAGTACAACGACAAGTTTTTCGGAAAAGCCAATGGCGGCGCCATGCACTTTAGTTTTGGACAACTTCTGGCGCACGCGGCGAGAACGCGTCATCTCATGCCTGGGACTTTGATCGGAAGTGGAACGGTTTCTAATGATGATCCTCAGGCGGGTTCAAGTTGCATCGTCGAAAAACGCATGATCGAAAAAATTAACGAAGGGGCTTTTAAGACACCATTTATGAAAGTCGGTGATTCGATCAAGATCGAAATGCTTAATGATAAAGGCGAGAATATTTTTGGGACCATTTATCAGAAGGTGATTCAATACAACCGGTAAAATTTTATCAGTTCCCTGTGGATGCGGGGAACCTTTCACAACCGATCGTTAACGAACTTGAAAGACTCAAATCCTTTTTTAGAAAGCCACCGGCGGAGCTGCTTTCGGAGACAAAGGTCTATCTTAAAGATATATATGTTCAGAATCTCTCATTTCGGTCCAAGGGAAGATCTCAAACAACTCTACTGATTCCCACGACGCTTGTGGTGCCTGAGGTTTTTGTTTTAAAGCCAGAACATATCGCTTTTGAGGATCAGGACATTGTGGTCTTTGACAAGCCCGCGGGCTTATCCACACAACCAACACTTAAAAGCTTCGAGGACCATCTCTACGGGGCCGCGATTGCTCATTATACACTTCTTAAGCCTCAAAAATTGGCCTATGTGGGCTTACATCATCGATTGGATCGCGACACCGCAGGATTAGTTCTCATGACGAAAAAATCCTCGGCCAATAAATCCATTGCCGACCAGTTTAAGGATCGAAAGATTCGGAAGACGTATTTAGCCATCGCCGAAGGTCAAAAGCCCGAGCGAGAGATGTGGTCCGTTGATGGACCCATTGCTCGTATCAATGCTCCACGCGGGTTATTCAAATTTGGGATTGATTTTAAGAAGGGCGACAAGGCTTTAACTCACTTTAAATATTTAAAATCTTTCGCTCCTGATCGTCATCTGATCGAATGTTCGCCGGTGACGGGAAGGACTCATCAAATTCGAATTCATCTCAGCCACTCAAAGCTTCCCATTTTAGGAGATCATGTTTACGGAAAGAAGGCCGTAGTGCGATTGCAGCTTTTGGCCTCTCAGTTAGAGTTTATCCATCCCAGGACGGGGCAAACCATGACGGTCTCCTCGAAGCAGAATTTACAAGGAGTTTAAAATGTCGCTCGCATTGTCACTTTTATTTTTGTCGAATATTTTTATGACTTTTGCTTGGTACGGACATCTCAAACATCTTAAAGAGTCTCCGCTGTTTATCGTTATCCTGGTGAGTTGGGGAATTGCATTTTTTGAGTATAGTTTGCAAGTTCCCGCGAATCGGATCGGTTCACAGTATTACACGCTCCCACAGCTTAAAATTCTACAAGAAGTGATCACGATGATTGTTTTTGCAGGATTCACTTATTTTTATATGAAGATGCCACTCAAGCTAGATTACTTATGGGCCAGTCTCTGTTTGGTCGGTGCAGTTTATTTTATCTTTAGAAACTAAAAAGCCGACGCGAGGTCGGCTTTTTTTGTCGAAGTTCAATTTAGAGAGGGTTACTCCCCATGGCCCTCAAAGCCGCCTTCGGTGCTGACGTTGATAAGATAAAGGATAGAATCGAGTTCTTCCTCCATAGGCGTTCCTAGGCGATCCCAGGCTTTTTCGCTATCGGCAAGGCCGCTGATACCGAAGGAGGTTTCATCCAGCCACATGGTATCGAAGTCCAGAGGTTCACCCTTAAGAATACGTGCGGGGTTGTACCAATTTTGTGGCTTAATACGGAAAATAAACATCCAACGCTTGAGACCATCCGGAGGACACTGCACGGTGATCCCGCAAGATGTAAATCCGTCGGAAGCACTCATATCGTAGCTGCTCGCAACGAAGGGAGAGTAAGCCTGATCTTTGATCGTTCCGTTTTTGTCGTTATAACCCGAAGAGTACCAATCGGTGTGACGATCGACCGCATCGCGGAGACGCTCGTAGGCCATTTGTAAATCTGCATTGGCCGTTCCCATTCCGGTGTATTCATTCATTCCAATATCAGATCGGTTCCAAGCCCCTGGAATACTTAACCACTTTTGATCAAATGCAAAGAGATCGTCGAGAGATTTATTATCAAAACTAAAGCTGAATGGTGCGAGATCTGGAGAAGTATGGGGATAAATCGCCACCATAGATCCTTGCGAAGAGAACGTATCGCGATATTGATCGTCACGGAAAAGCCATGCGGAAAGACCCGCACGAGCCGCGTTGTAACGATAATAGAAAGGTCGTTTAAAATAGTTTTCGCAGTCTTCGTTGGTGTAAGTCGTAACCCCGTTTTTTACGGTCGTCGATGTACGGCAAGCTTTACCAATGGTTGTTGCGTACCAAATCATTCCGTTGGACTCGGGGGAGTAGTGTTTAAAATTAGAGTCCCCACGGAAGTCATAATAGTCCTCGGTATCTGCCTGGGAGCATTTCGCAGAGTAAGACGCTAACCCTTTAACATACGAGTCGTAGTCGCTGAACTCTTTGTTCTTCCCGATGTATTCAGAAAATATGTATTTCGTTTCACAAACGGTAAATCCAGGGACCGGATTGTCGATTTCGTTATATTCACCAATCGTGATGTAGCGAGGTTGGGCTTCGCGTTTCGCTTCCCAAATCGCACTACTTATTCTGGTATACGGATAGTAGGCCGATGCGGGTATCTGAGACCAAACATTTTTCGTCGGATCAATTGTAAATGCTTCGGAATTGCCCTTTAAAATAAAAAGATTTTTAACCCAATTTAGTTTGGCCTCGATCATCGTCGCGCGATCTCGGAACTCTCCGCACAGTTGAGTGAGGAAAAGGTGGGCTTCTGGAACCGTACCTTTCGGAGCTTGATCTGAGACTGAGGACTTCGTGAGTTCATAAAGTCTTCGGATATCTCCGTAGAAGTAAAAATGCTCGGCATCGACTTTGTCAGGACTTTGCTTCACCATCACGTTGAGATTGGTGTAGCTATCGAGAACGCTCGCCGACGCCACGTAGTTTTCTGCTACGGCCTTAAGAGAGGCCGGTAAATTAAGCTCTTCTTGAAAGTAGTAAGAAGCACCGGTGAGACTATAGAGAAGTTCGTCGTTAATTTCTCCATCGATCTCTTGGCTTACCTTATAAGCTTCGGCCATCGTCGTGAGAATCTCCTGAGTCTGAGATTTGGTCATCTCAAGTTTGATTTCTTCGATCAGCGTTTGAGTTACGGCGTTCACTTGGGGGATGATGAACTGAAAGCTGTAGTTAAGAGAACCGGCGTAATCGATGATGTCGCTTTTGTTTTGCTGAGTGATGGCTTCAGCAATTAAATCTAAAGAGCTTTTCGTGTCTTCGTTTCTATACTTGTCGAGTTCTGCTTTTAGCACTTGCAGAAACATTTTCGCCTGGGGATCGAGTTTGGCTTCGAGGTTCGTTCCGGCGCTGACAAAGTCAGCGAGAGTGTACCGGATTTGATCGAGTTTATCGGCGTCTGAGGCACTCATGGCGACAACTTTGAGGACCTCTTTGATGCTCTCGATTAAAGTTAAGTAGCTGGAGTTGGCGGACTCGGATTTAAGAATACCTATGGCTTGTTGTAACTTGGGACTGATGACTCCATTGGTTTCTGAGACATAGATTTCAACAAAGTAAACGATGTCGGAAACTGCATTAGTGATGAGCCATTCATTTTCGGTCCCTACATTTTGATCGAAATTGGCGAGCACGCTTTGAGCCTGATTGAGAGCATCTTTAAGACTGACTTCGGTGGTGTTCGACGATTCACTGACCACGATTTCGGCTTGCAGTCTGATCAGATTATAATTTGGAGGGACGAGCAATTTAATGAGAATGGGTCCGAGTCCTTCAGCGGCGAGGCGAATTTTAGAAATCTCGGGAGCTTTGAGTTGAGCTCTTAGAAGTGGATCCAGATTTTTCAACGACTGAATGAGCTTGGGGAGATCTATACCCTTGAGGGTTTTAGGGAGTTCCGTATTAAGAACAGCGATAGATTTTATAAGATCGGCAAGAGCAACGGCTTTGATCTGTTGGGTGAGTGTGAGAGTTCCCGCGGTAAAACCTTCCGTCGTGGACTTCGTCACTTCGGCGAGGAGTTGTTTTCCGAGATTTGAGATTTGCTGGTTTTTAGACTGAGAAAGTGTGGTGGCGATTTCTTTAGATTGAAGAAGATGATCTTCCATTTGCGCAAGACCCAACTTTTTAAGAGCCAGATTTGCTTGAACTTTGGTTTCACTAATACGAGCGGCGGCGATCTTAACAAGTTCATCTTAATAGTTAGGCTGAGGCACTTCAGCGGTGTCCGGATTTCCGATGCAATAACGATTAAAAATTTCGTTATTATTTTTCGGCTTACCTCCTGCGGGCTGATAAGGCTGGGACTTCAGCGCATCAATGGTCGTTTGAAGATCAGCTTGTGCTGAGGCCATCGAAAGCAAAGTGGCGAAGAGAATGATAGACTTGATCATAAAGCTCCTTTTATTAAGATGGTTGCTTTATAAGACAAGTTCTCTCGTGATGAATGGCTTTCGAGGGTTTGTGTAAAAATGATAAAGAGTAAAACTCGCTTTCCGGAGGACGGACTGCGTCTCAATTTTCCGTCAAAAAATTTCTTCAGGGCTCTTTGATCCTGTTTGTATAAATTTTTTATGTTTAAGTGAAAACATCGTCGTGGTCGGCATCGACACCGTTAGAAAATTCATGAATATCACGAAAGTGGTTGTTGATATTTTGATTTGAATGTGTGAAAGATAAGAAACTTTACACATAGTACGTTTGTACTTATTTCGGATTAAGTATGGGTAATACCGAGTTAACAAAAGCAAGTGTCGTAACGGCCGCCTACAGATTGGCGTGTCAGGTAGGGCTACTACAGATCTCGGTGAGGACGGTCGCCTCTGAGGCAGGCTTTTCTAAAACTGGAACTATCACTCATTTTAAAAATCTTGAGACGTTAAAGTTGGCCGTTCTCGATCATGCGGCATTGATTTTCTCGCAAGAAGTGTTTACCCCCGCTTTGAGTACGACTCGAGGTCTACCGCGTTTAAGAGAAATTGTGAGACGTTGGGTCACTCATAATTCCGAAAAAGAGACCTGTCTTTTTATCAGCGCTTCATTCGAAGTCGATAGCCGACCGGGTCCCATCCGCGAACACATCGAGCGATGGATGACGGAATTGCGAAAGCAGATCTGTAAAGCCATCGAGATGGCGGTCGAAGAGGGGCACTTGTCACAAAACACTCCTCCTGACGAGCTGGCTTTTGCGATCTTCTCCTTGGCGACCGGAGCTCACCACGACGCGCACATGTTACAGAGCAAACAAAGCTCTCAATTTGCGCTCAACCTTTTTGAATCCCTAATTAAGATTTACCAAATTCAATAGCTATTCCCGAGGTGTTTATGAAGTTCATTTTCTTTACATTTATTATTTTTTCTTTCAATGCATTCTCTGCAGAGAAAACGAAAACTTCGAATTCTGCGACGAAAAGTTCAGTGACGACAACCCCTGCCTCTTCCGAAGAGATGAGCCACGCTTCCAACGCCATGTACTTACATGTGATTCCTTACCATTCGGACGTTGGATTGGGCGCTATGTTCGAGCACATGACGTCCGAGAATGTTGGGGGGTCGGTGGAGGGCTGATGTATCTTCCAAAGGAGAGATCCGAAGGTGTGCCCGGTCTCACGAGTTTTATCTTTAATGTTCGTGGACACATTACGTATCAAAGAGTCGACTTTCACATAGCACCGGGCCTGTCTGTTCAAATGCACGACGGAACTGTGGGGGCCGCTGACACTAAAACACGAACCACTCTTGGCTCCAGCGTGGCCCTCGGAGGTTCGTTTCGTCTCGATAAAAATGCAAGTTTCGGTGTCGAGCACTCATGGAACTATGCTTGGTTTGATAAAAAGGCCCAATTGAATTCTCGACTTTTTAACGGGAACAACTCTTCTCTTTTTCTTCGGCTCATGTTTTGAAACTAAGCTCGTCTTTTAAAGACGAGCTTGGGTATTAGATTATTTTGAGAGATTTACTTTTATTAAGGCAGATCAAAAAAAATAAACTCAGACTGAGCGGCCCAATTCAGCGCAAGAATGTTTTCTTTTGTAATTGCGGCTCCGTCGCCAGGACCTAATTGTTTGTCATTAATCTTCACACTCCCGTTTACAACCTGAACCCAGGCGTTCCGTCCTGATTGGAGTTCATAGGTTTTTTGACCGGCGGTCGGAGACTTCACAACATACATATCCACATCCTGGTTGAGGCTAATGGAGCCGTCCCGACCTGTGCGAGAGGCGGTGAGAACAAAATCACCGAGACTTAAACGGTCCGCAAAAGATGTTTGTCCGTACTTGGGCTTATACCCCGCACGATCTGGTAGAATCCAAATTTGCAAAAGATGTGTGGGCTTATTGGGATCTGGGTTAAACTCGGAGTGGCGAACGCCGGTCCCCGCGCTCATTTGCTGAACCTCTCCGGGCTTAATCACTTCTGTATTTCCCATACTATCGCGATGCTGAAGAGAGCCTTCAACAATATAAGTGAGGATCTCCATGTCATTGTGGCCGTGAGTTCCAAAGCCCATACCGGGCGCGATACGATCTTCATTAATAACCCTTAACACGCTAAAACCCATATGCTCGGGATCATAATAGTTGGCGAACGAAAAGGAATGGTTGGCATCGAGCCAGCCGTGATTGGCATGACCGCGTTCTTGAGATTTTCTTAGCGTTATCATAATGGACTCCTGTGGGGTTCTCCCATTTATAATGAGTCCTTGAAATCGATTGTCAATATGGCCGAGCGACGACGACGTTGCGAGGCCTTAGGTCTCTAAAGGACCTACAGCTCAAGCTCACTTTCGGAAGAATTCAGATCCTGCTGGGCTACAACATTTTGCCAAATTTTTTGACTGACAGGCCCGGGCAATAAAGATTCGATATGTGTGGATTGTTCGGGATATAAACTACTCCAAGTAAACATGGCTTCAGCTTTGAGCTCGGCTTGAAACTGGAGCTGAGGGCGTTGCCCTTCGTTGGATTCAATCCAAGGATCCGAGATCAGGCTTTCTAGGACTAATTTCGCCTCACTCTCGCCACGTTTTAAAGATTCGAGAACAAAGGCGAGCGCTTGATTTTTTTGTTTGACGTGCTCTTGAGTGGGGCTGACTAACAGGATCTGCATCTTTTTAAGAATGAACGGATTACTTAACATCGCTGCCCATTGATCTTCCTCATCGCTAGTTCGAAGAGCCTTCACTTGCAAGTGGGAAAACCGTTCGAGATGAGGCGTGATTTTAGGGAGCTCCTCGGCTAAGTGAGGACGCACGACCGAAGGCGACGGAGTCTCTACTTTTGATGAAGTTGCGACCTCGGGAGTGACTCCTGCCGATATGGCTTGCGCTCGTGGAGCTTCCACACTGGGAACTGCCACCTCTGGAGTTGATCGACTCCAGAGGTGGAATACGGCGGCAAGAGTCACGATCGTTAGGCCAGCTTTGATTTTGAACTGAAGGGATGGCTTTATCATTTATTAAAAATTCCTTTGGTCAGTTTGGATCGAAGGAGTTGCTTGTTTACGTTGTCCGCGCCTTCGTTTTGAAAGAACGCGCTTCCGTTAAGGTAACCGTTGGTCACGACAATATTTTCTTGAGGCACGGAAGATTTCACAAAGAGGTTATAGACTTTTCCGAAGTATTGAATCGGCTCTATCGAAATGATGGGGTCGAGTTCTCCACCGAGTTTGACGAGAGCATCATTCGCTTTAAAGTTCGAGGCCACATCCATAGATCCATCAGCGCGGAGTAGCGGATGGTTAGGAGTCACAGACAAGGTTTGACCGGACTTCATGGTAAAGACAAGAACAGGTTGTTCCGTATCTTCCAATTCTGTGATCCATTGTTCTACTTTGGAACTCTTCAGTTTTTTACTCTTAAGATCGCTATTGGCTGTCATCGTACCAACGCGACTGTGATTTTTATTTAACGCTTCGACGAAGGCCACGGGGGAGAGAGCTCTGGCCGCATTCTCTTGAGCTAGAATTTGCTCCTGAGGAATAGCGCACGAAGATACGCAGACGGCCGCGATGTAGACGGTCGACGGCACATCACAAGACGCGTTGGCCGTTTTTGGTGCGACCCAAAGCTTCTCGGGCTTAAAGGCGTTATTCATAAATGTCGGGTAGAGTTTTCGAGTCGAGGTGTCGATGTTATGGTTTCCTGCGGAGATATTATCAAAGTTTTCGAGGAACTCAGCGAGCATGGCATTGGTCGGCGCACATTTTTTCATCCACAAATATCGATTATGGGCCTCGGTATTATTTAATGAGTCATTAGAGCATCGATGAGCGACATAGTTGCGGCAATAGCGCTCCTCTAACCATGGCGAGTTTTCAATCTCGGTGCTTTCCAACGCTACGGCGTGATTAATACAAGCATAGGTATTTTTGGTGATAACATTCCGAGTATTAATGATTACGCCGATCTGATCTTTAGGACATTTCTTGGAGTTGTCGGTCTCCTCTTCTGTAATTACGTCTACACGGCGAACCGCTTCGGGGTTGCCATCACAGATGCGAGCTTCGATGGGCTTTTCTTGCCCGGCACAGCGATCTTCCGACACCACTTGTCCTGAGTTATTACGACATTCATAAATGCGATTCTGTTGACCGCCGCAGTCTGCGGTACATGCGGTAAACGCAGATGTCGCTACGTACGCGTAGGTCGGACATAGGCCCTTGGTGATAAGATCACCGAGGCGACGATTGCTGCTATTGACGGTGCCATTAGAGCATGAGCGATCTTCAATCTCGTTAAAGATGTCAAACACCCCTTGCTCACCAAATTTACATTGAACCGCCACGGATTGAGTTCCCACGAAAATACCAGTCTTCACCGTTCCGTTGGGACCAAAGTCTCCACAACCTGACTGACACTGGTAATTTATCGCGGTGGCTGATCCAGACAATACTCCATTGTTGCACAAGCGAACTTCTTTGTTCTGATCACATGAATTCGTCGGAGAGGACTGTGTGAAGAAGGTTAAAGAGGCGCCATCGGCTAAATAATATTGGCCATTAATAAATTGTAACCCAGACACTCCCGCTGGGGGAACTCCCGGAACGGGACACGATTGACCTGTACAAGGCCCTTCTCCTATTTGCTCTTTGACCGTGGAGGTAGTGACCCAATCCAGAATGGTGTCGACTCGTTCGCAAGATTCTTGTTTACGATCTTGGTAAGTGAGAATCTTTTTACCGTTAACACCGCAGGCTTCTTCCTCGGTGTACTGGGCGCTGACAGTTTCGCGCGTTTGTCCTTGCGTTGAGCACTTGTTATTATCTACGGGGGCTTCGTTCACCTGTATACTGCGAGAAATGGTCACTTGTTTGAGATTCACGTGATTTAATCGGAGTGTCGCTTCGACGGTGTAATCACCGGCCCGGTCATAAATCTTGTTGGTGGTTTCTCCAGTGCCATTAGTGGTGTCTCCAAACTTCCATTCAACACCGGTCATATAACTTCTTAAGCACGGAGGGATATACATTGAGAACACATTGTTCGCGCCCGTATTAGTCTGTGATGGGCCCGAAATCGTGAGTTGCACGGCACAGAAAAGTTCATCGGCTCCCGGGATAACAGCAATGTCATGGGTGATTGATGTGACGACGCCGTTGCTGTCTGTGGCCGTCACGTTCATCGTGTATTCCCCGACGGTTGGGTAAGCATAAACAATACTCGAATCCGTCGTTGTTTGCGTATTGCCGTTACCAAAGTTCCAAACCACGGAACTCAAAGTAACGCCAGCGGGCGCGGTGAGTGAAAAGGTATTTTCTCGATATTCAAAAGTCACCTGTGGACCTGAGAATTGAATTTGTTCGCCCATCACTAAGGTCTTTTGCATCATGTCTGCGGAATCGTTGGCACCACCGACAAGTTTTGCTGAGACGAAGTAGTCACCGGGTGTTTGGTATTTTGCAGCTAGCGCTCCGTTACCGGTGGCGACTTTTTCTGCTCCAGGAGTATTCCAAAGTACTTTTTGAGCTCCCGAACAAAGAGCATCGCTATTGAGTTTGTACTGGACGACCTGGCCGACGCTCGCCGATGAGTTCCCTTCAATATGCATCATTTCGGGATCTGATTTCATCTTGCTGTTTGGACAACTCAGAGCCTGTTCGAGCTCCGGTGAGGCACCGCCTCCCGATTTTTGACAAGCAGAGAGCATGATCGCTAAAGAGACGCCACCAATAGTTTTACAAAAATCGTTCAGAAACTTCGTACACAAATCCATGTGTTCTACTCCTCGTTCTTGATCAGAGAAATATATCAGCGAAATTGCCAACTCCGTGAACAAAAAACCTCAAATGTACCAGGCCAAGACGGAGAATATCTAGCCATTCTCATATGTTAGGAAAATTGTAGAAGTTGTTAACATTAAAGTTTAAAAATTTGTCGAACTCCTTTTCACGTCGATCGCGAAAGATTTCGACAATAACTCTAAAAACTTTAATCGGTGTTTTCGATTCGCTCTCAAGACTGTTTCACGTGGTTTTCATTGGCGGGATCTAATTGCAATCTACAGCTCACTTGTTAATAGACTCTTTCAAATAAACAGGGAGTAATCTTGAAGTTTGCGGTGCTGATGATTTTTTTTATTTTTAGTTTTCCTATTTCTGCTCAACAGAACTCCAACGATCCGATCGCGATCGAGATTGTGAAGTCGCCAAATTTCGCTGAAGACCATGAACATCGGATGGCCGCGGAGATGATCGAAAAAACTCATGAAATCATCGAGGGTGATGAAAGTGGATCATTTCTAAGGAATTGGCGGGAGAATTTTCGTTTTCAACAAAAAGCCATCGATGGGTATCGGTGGGTATCTATGCATCGCGGGACTCCCTACGAGACTCTCGTGACCGATGGGGTGTTTCTGTTTGGCTTAACTCATGTCACCGAAATGCTATCGGGGCCGATTGCGATGTCTGTGAGCATATCCCAAGGATGGCCAGAATGGATCACGGCGATTTTTGGTGGAGTGGGGACAATTATTTCTGTTCCCGGATTAGATCCACTCTGCATTATCACGTTTGCGATTTATTCGAAAAGTCCTCGATTTCAAAAATTTATTGGCCGGGTTCGATGGGGGATCGTGCGGGGGGTTCAGTCAACTCTTAAGTTCAGCCGCGCTGATCGTTTACTCCAACGCGTTTTTGCTCGTCACGATTTAGGATTATGGTTATCGCGAATTGAACACTTGAAAGAAATTCGAGAGGACTCTCGTGGACGCGTTGATCTCGAGTTTCACTACGAATTCCGAGATCAGCCGCTCAAGGTTCTCGTCGAATTGACCGAGAATCGTGCGTATGTAAAAGAGGTAACAATGCACGTATCCCATGCTGATCTTCTTAAAGATAAAAATTTTGAGACGTGGTTAAAACCCTTAGGTTGGAATGCCGCAAACTTTTTGCGTTCGTTTTTACAACGAGCCCAGCAACAGCCCGAGAGCTCCTGGGAAAAGGCTTATCTCGAATCTCATGAAATAGAAGGCCAAATACAACGTGTCATCATTAAAGATTCGGCGGTGAGTATCTCCGCACCGTGGAAAAGTCCGTGGACATCTCGCGAAATGGGAGGTGCGCCTCGCTGTGAATCTTTATTTGCTAGATAAGTTCGTCAGATCCTCGCAACAAATTGAACATTTTGGATGTTGGTGTTAAACAAAAATGGATGACACATCTTCCTTATCTCATTCAGGATCTGGGCTTTATTTTAATGACGGCGGCCGTGGTCACATTGCTCTGTAAGAAATTTAAGCAGCCGCTTGTTTTGGGTTATCTGATCGCGGGGATGTTGGTCAGTCCGAACTTTCCGATCCTTCCATCCATCAAAGATACTAAAAACATCTCGATCTGGGCGGAGATCGGTGTGATCTTTATGCTCTTTTCCTTGGGACTAGAGTTTAGTTTTAAGAAATTAGAGAAGGTCGGTCGGTCGGCGGTGATCACCGCCAGTTTAGAAATTCTAACCATGATGACTGCAGGCTATGCTGTCGGACGTATTCTCGGTTGGACACCCATGGATAGTTTATTTTTGGGGGGGATTCTGTCGATCTCATCAACGGCCATCATCGTTCGTGCTTTTGATGAGTTGGGGTACAAGGGCAAAAATTTTGTTTCGCTCGTCTTTGGTATTCTCATCGTTCAAGATATTTTTGCAATCGTCCTTCTTGTCATATTATCTTCGGTGGCGGTCACAAAGAGTTTGTCGGGCTACGCCCTTCTTTCCACAGTCGCTAATTTGGGATTCTTCCTCGTCATTTGGTTTTTGCTAGGCATTTACATGCTTCCCGTGCTGTTGCGTAAATTTAAAAATTATTTATCCAACGAGACCACCTTAATCGTGGCGTTGGGTTTGTGTTTGATGATGGTTATTGTTGCAAGCTCCATTGGGTTTTCTCCGGCGTTGGGAGCGTTTGTTATGGGCTCTCTCCTGGGAGAAACAAGCGAAGGGAAAAGAATTGAAACTTTACTTCGCCCCGTGAAAGACCTTTTTTCGGCGGTGTTTTTCGTTTCTGTGGGGATGTTAATTGATCCTCAGATCTTAAAAAATCATTATGGTGTGATTTTCTTATTAACCGTAGTGATTATTGTGGGACAGCTTTTAAGCACAACGATTGGTGCCCTGATCTCTGGGCGGAGTTTAAAAAATTCTGTTCAAGCCGGGATGAGCTTAGCGCAGATCGGGGAGTTTTCTTTTATTATTGCCAGTGTTGGAATGACATTAAAAGTGACCTCACACATCATTTACCCGATTGCGGTGGCCGTGTCTGTAATCACCACATTTACAACACCCTATATGGTCAAATATTCTGATAACGCGTTCAATTGGCTAGATCAGAGGTTACCTCAAGGTTTAAAGGATGTCCTTGCACGTTATCAAACGGCGATGACATCGAGTTCACAATTGGGAACGTTCTCTCTCGTTTGGCAAGAGTACGGCTTAAAACTACTTTTGAACTCGGTAGTTGTTATCGCTATTACTCTTGGAATGAGTCGTTGGGCTCTGCCTCGAATCGATGGATATTTTGGGGAATCAATTATTTCCGCTCTGGTCACATGTTGCATGACATTGATTTTTTCGGCCCCCTTCTTATGGGCCATTTTCCTGGGTGGACCCGCACACAGCGAGAGTTATAAAGTCGAGACCGCAAGCCAACTTCGCAATTTGCAAATTGGTATCGCGATCATAAAATTTTTAATTGGTTGTGCTCTGACAGGTTTCATACTGAGCAATTTTACTTCGGTACTCGCCTTCACGGGAGTGGGTTTTGTTGTAGTGATGGCGGTCTGTGCGTTTTTTCTCACCCGTTACTCCGAAGCGATTTACCGAAATATCGAGGCTCGTTTTCTATCGAATCTCACCGCCAATGAGCGGGAAGAGCTGGTGCGTAAGCGTAAAGCCCCAGATTTGGCTCCCTGGAACGGCACCCTTGCCGAGTTTGTTCTTTCTCCTCAGTCAAAGTTCGTGGCTCAAACTCTTCAGGCTGCAAAGATGAAGGAAGATTTTGGCGTCACTGTCGCTATGATCGAGCGGGGGGAAAAGCGAATTTTGGCGCCACGTCGAGACGAAATGGTTTTGCCTTATGACAAAATCTTTCTCATTGGTACAGATGAACAGCTTGTAAACGTAAAGAAACTGATTGAAGTTCCTATCAGTTTTGAACCCAATCCCATTGCAGAAAGCTTTGGCCTGACTTCAATGATTTTATTAAATCAAAATCCATTCTTAAATAAGTCGATTCGTGATTGTGGTCTCCGCGAAGCGGTCGACGGTCTCATCGTAGGGATCGAACGCAACGGAGAACGTATGCTTAGCCCCGACTCTACGATCGTGTTGCAAGAAGGGGATTTAATTTGGTTGGTGGGCGATATCGAAAAGATTCAATCACTGGACCTCTCTCCTGAGGCCTAATTAACAACCTAACCATTTAAAAAAAGCATCATGCCGCCGAATGACGTCTTGTGGAAAGTTTCCTACTTTTTTTTCTAGGCAAAAGTACTCTTTCACTTTGAGGTCTCTTTCCGCCGAAGGCTCTGCAAAAAGAGAATCGAGGGGATTGGATTGAAGGGTGACGATCTCGTTCTGACGTAACGGCCTCACGCCAACAGTATCTACGATTTGGATCTGATCGGTAAGAAGTTCGAATTTGAGCTCCGGCTTGGATTCCGCTTTGGGAATCTTGACATGAATCTTGCCCCAAGCGGGACCAACCCGCTCTCCGTCAACGAGTTGTGAGGTCCGTCCGCGGGCGCTCACGTAAAAAATAAGATCTTTATTGATCTGTGGCCATTGTGCAGGAACCGGGGGAACTAGCCGACTCTCCCAAGAGATGTAGAGAGCATCACTGGGCTGGGCATAAGGTAGCCGAGGTTCGATATGACTCTTCCATTTTTCTTCGGATATGGTTTCGGCTTGCTTCTTAAGCTCGACAAATTGGGAAGTTCGGTTCACGTTACGGCTCTCTTTGCCAAATAAAACTGGGCTTAAAAATAAACCCATCGAAGTTATGCCCAAAATTAAAATTCGATGGGTTATTGTTTGCATTACTTTTTATTTTGTTGAGCGGTGAACTCAATCATCATTTGTTCGATCTCGCCGATGTCTTTGTCTGAGATTTCCCAAACTTGCTTTTGGCCGACGCGCTCGTAAATTTTGTTAAAAAGGGCTTCTGGTAGAAAAGGTCTGACATTTCCAGATTGATATTCTCTTTCTTTTTCTCCGTAAAGACCCATAAAAGTTTCGTCACGGAACCACGTTTGCTTGTTGGCTTTTTGGATCTCTGCAACCGCGTCATCGCTGGGATCTCTCTGAAGGAACTCGAAAAAGACCGCGGAGGCCTTGCTCCCCGGGAAGTACCATTCGCCGGAAAATACTTGAATCAGGTTTTCGTGCTCATCTTTAAGAATCGGTGTGACGAATTGGACACCGCGCTCTAGAGCGTGCTTGTGGAAAGCGATGAGATCAGGGGTGCGAAGTGCGATGTGCTGCCAATGGGCCACTTGTTGGTGCCCATCCAGCATCGTGCGAACGTGTGAAGATTCGTTGGCGGGTTCCGAAGGTTGAACCACAGCGATGATAGTGCTGAGGGCATCTTTATCTTTGGACTGCCATTCGCCGATTCTGTTTGCAAAGGTCATCGAAACTTCTTTGCCGCCCGAAGGTCGGCGCTTTTCATAGAGAAGATCGTCAGGGGTAGTGCCAAAAATAATTCGAAAAATACAGTAAGCCACATTGTACAATTTGGGATGCAAAAGAAGCGTCATATGGTCTACGGCAAAGTTCATAAAATCTGGTTTTTTACTCATAAGTCCTCGCATAAAATGGCCAGTTGATGGTTGAAAATATAGGCGAAAACTCGATGGGGAGCAAACCTAGATTCAAAAAAATAAGTCTCAGTGAGAGGCCTAAAGCTGATTAAATTGATCTAGAACTTTTGTGAGGCGCACAATAAGCGGTTTATCGGGAGCCTTTAGGCTTTGGGGCGAGCCATTCGGAGATATAGCCCGCATATCTCTTACGGGTGGCCCGCGGCATATTGCTGTAGTTACCGATCACTTTTCGGCAGAGAGGAGAGCCGCAACGACACTTCATTTTCCACCAGGAGTTTTTCTCCGTCATCTCGTAATCCCAAGTGATCTCTTCGCCCTTTTTTATATTTCTCATGGCGACGATTTTAAAGAGACCTTTAATCCCGCAGTTGGGATCGCACGAATGATTCACAAGCCGGGCGATTCCTTTGGAGTCTCGCCACTTGTTTTTTTCAAATTGGATGGAGTGGTTGAGCATGTCTTCGGTCCACGGTTCGTAGTTATCATCGTAAATGGGGCCATCGAATGAGGCGATGATACTACCTTTCCGGATATCTTCCTTAGCAAAAACCGCGCGCCCATATTTTTTTGTGTTCTTAACGATAACTTTGCGACTGTCCATTCTTACTAGTGTAAAAGTCTTCTCGACTTAAGTCCATCCCCCCTGGCGCTCATTGGAGACTGTGCGACAATTAGGGGGTGGATTCACATTTAGAGCCGAGCGTTTCGTTTGTTCACCCCTGCCTGACCTGCGGCGCTTGCTGTGCTTCTTTTCGTGTTGCATTTTATTGGCGCGAAGCCGAGGCTACGGATCACATTCCTACGGTTCCGCAGGGGCAATGGGAAGAGCTGACCGAGACACAAAGATGCATGAAGGGGACGTCCTCAAAGCATAATCCTAAGTGCACGGCGCTACAGGGGCGAATAGGAACTCACGTGAGTTGTTCCATTTACGAAAATCGACCTACACCTTGTCGAAAATTTATGGCGTCCTTTGAGGATGGTACTAGAAATGAGCGTTGCGATCAGGCCCGAGAAAAACATGGTTTGCCGCCTCTCAATAAACGTCACTGGCGTGGGCGGTGAATCACCATGTTTCAAAGAGGTAACAGTCAGCCCAACGGGATAAGAATCACTCCGGGAGCCCTCCTAGTTTTCGTAGGTATTGGCATTGCGTTTTATTTCTATTACAAAAATTATGACTACTCCAAGTTGTCCTCTCGCGAGGTCAAAGGGGTATCGATGGCATCGAAAATCTGGCCGCAACCCCACGATAATGCGACGGAGGGACGACATCGAAAAGTTCCCGAACATCCTTTACCTCCTGAAAAGTTTAATCTCGAAAGCGCAAAACAATCCGTGCAGTCCCAACATTACTTTAATCGTATGCAAGAGCTTTCTCGAACGATTGTTTTTCCAGCTCAAGGCGAAGTGACTGAGTTTGAGGATTTCGAGGAGGGAAAATACAAAGAAGTGATTGAACCTTCCGACAAAGAATCCATCACTCGTTTTTACGTCGACGATAAAATTCTTTTAGAAGAATGGGAAACTCCGGAAGTTCGATACTCTCGAATGTTTAATACGAACGGGGAGGTCGAAATGTTCGAAATGGCCGAAAGGAAAGTCGTCTCTCATGGTGAAACCTATGAGGCGCATCGATTTCAGTATCTTCAGGGAGGACGAGAGCTCAAGCTCATCGACCAATTCGGCCCGCAAACCTTTGTGCAAACTTTCTTCGATGGTCAACGGGTCGACAGCGCCTACTCTCCCGACGGAAAGCAGATCCAAGCCTTTTAAGGAGCTTGCTCTTCTCCGGGCTCAGGGGCTTCTTTTTCCACGGTCGGTGGTTCTTGAGAATAATCTTTCTCTTTTGTGGGTTTTCTCAGCGTCGCATCGTCTTTGGTCACCGGTGGGGTGGTGGGGCGTATTTTTTCCATAGAATCCTCCTAGGGTTATCTATGCTTCCATGGTGCAAGACAGGAGCCGCCCTCAATGAGCCCTATTTTCGATCCGATTGTAAAAATATAGCATTTTGCCCCACGATTGGCCTTGTGCGCAGTAGACAAAAAAACAAGCCCAATGCTATTAAATCGTATCTACTCAAACCGCGGAGAGGTGGGAGAGTGGTTTAATCCAATAGCCTGGAAAGCTGTCACACTCGCAAGGGTGTCGCGAGTTCGAATCTCGCTCTCTCCGCCAAACCGCGAACAAAAAAAATCTAAATATCTAAAAACAAAACACTTTTACTGAACTCATTAGAGATCAATCGCCGTCGCACCTAGCTTTACCTAGCTCGATGGCCAATTCTTTCTCGTAACACGCCATTCCTCGTTTCAACGCGACATTTGTCATCTTTGCATAATGGGCTGTCTGCGCTTGGGTCTTGTGCCCGAGCATTCCTTGTACAGTGCCGAAGTCCATTGTCTTCGCGAGAGCATCCGTAGCAAACGAGTGACGAAGAATGTGGGTTGCGCGGAAGTCTGATCCTATAGCTTTGAGTACCACGTCGTATCGATACTGAACACTGCGATAACTAATGGGGCCTCCGTCAGGCAAACAGAAAATGAGACCTTTATTTTTCCCACTAATCATTTTCCATTTGCGAAGTTCACCAAGAAGCTCGGCAACCAGCACAACCTCCCTTGCCGTGTTAGTTTTGGTGAGAGGTGAAATCGAAGTGACACGCTCTTTGCGACGACTCCATAGTACAGATCTGTGTATCTGAGCCGTTCCAAGTTCCCAGTTGATGTCCTCCCAATGAAGAGCGCAAACTTCACCTATGCGCGCTCCAGTTCGTAGCTGGAAAAAGGAAATAAGGTAAAAAGGCTTAAGCCTTGAATTCTTCTCAGCTGAATCACGCATCAAGTTTAGAAAACGCCCAATCGCGTCGGCGCTTAGATACCCGGATCTGTGGATAAGCTGCAGCAATTCATGTTTTTTCGAGTTTAAAATATAAAAAATTAAAATTTAAAGT
>JAIEOS010000049.1 GCA_019750295.1 Bdellovibrionales bacterium
ATAAAAAATATGGGCCCCTCCCCCAACAGAGGAAGACCCGGTATTCTATAACTCACTTCTTCTTTAAAAAACTGAATCTTTTCCTTAAGGGCCGCGACCCGCGCTTCAGAAATTTCTTGATGATACTCGACCGCGGTCACTAAGGCTCGCATCACCAAAGGCGAAGGCGCTGTTGAATAAATAAACGGTCGAGAAAACTGAATCAGGTATTTTTTAAGCTCTTGATCACAAGCGATCCAGGCCCCTGATACGCCGAGAGCTTTTCCGGCGGAATGC
This sequence comes from Bdellovibrionales bacterium, assembly GCA_019750295.1. NCBI lineage: Bacteria > Pseudomonadati > Bdellovibrionota > Bdellovibrionia > Bdellovibrionales > Bdellovibrionales bacterium. Next base: position 277 of record JAIEOS010000049.1, read on the forward strand.
ATGGTCGCCAAGATGACCGACGCATCGGCATACACTTGGGCGAGAGGTAATTCGATCCCCGTGGAGTGCGCTTCATCCACAATGAGTTGTGCCGAAAACTCGTGCGCGAGTTCGATCAAAGCCTCCAGGGGCGAGTGATCTCCCGACATGGAATAAATTCTTTCGACAATGATGATTTTATATTTTTTAGAAGTGCCTTCGCTCAAGCATCTTCGCAAATCGGCTAAGTCGTTGTGCTTAAAAATTTTCTTCTCGCAACCCGACAGTTTGATCCCATCGATGATCGAGGCATGATTGAGCTCGTCGGAATAAACCATAAAATCTTGAGTGAGGACGGCAGCGAGCAAAGCTAAGTTGGCTTGATACCCACTGGGTAAAAACAATGCGGCCTCGCGCTGAGAAAATTCCGCGAGTTTATTCTCTAATTCTTCGGCCCAGCGACTGTGCCCACGCAGAAGACGGGATCCCGTGCTCCCCGAGGGAGCTGTTTCTATACTGTTTTGAACAAGAGCCTGAAGCCGCGCATCGGTGGCGAAGCCTAAATAATCGTTCGAGCTAAAGTCTTCACCAGTAGGTAAAGACAGTTTCCTCAAAAGGGATTGAGCTTCGTAATTCTGAATGCGCTCGTTAATGAGCGGTAGCTGAGTTTTCATGATCCAACATCTTTAAGCCGAGAGTGCTCAGCAAGTTTTCATCTTCCGTCGCTGTTGGATTATCTCTGGTGAGTAGCTTTTCGCCGAGGAAGATGGAATTTGCGCCAGCGAAGAAAGCCAAAGCCTGTCCCTCGCGAGTCAAATTGATTCGACCGGCGGATAAACGAACGCGAGACTTAGGCATCAGGATCCGAGCCACCGCGATCGTACGAACAAGGTCAAATATATCTACACTTTGATTCTCTGCTAAAGGAGTACCCTCGACAGGAATCAATAAGTTAATAGGGACAGATTCGGGTTGAGGCTTGAGGTTTGCGAGCTCCACTAACATCGCACATCGATCGCGATCGGATTCGCCGAGACCTAAAATTCCCCCACTACAGATCGTCATCCCCGCTTCGCGAACGTTTTTCAAAGTATTCAAACGATCGTCGTAAGTGCGAGTGGAAATGATTTTATCGTAGAACTCGCGAGAGGTATCGAGGTTATGATTGTAAGCATCGACGCCCGCTTCTTTGAGTCGTCGGGCTTGATCCGGCGTCAACATTCCCAATGTTACACAGGCTTCCATTCCGGCACTCTTCACCATACGAACCATTTGTAACACTTGATCAAATTGAGGACCGTCGTTGATTTCGCGCCAGGCGGCTCCCATGCAGAAGCGTTCCGCGCCTTGAGCTTTCGCGTCCTCTAAGGCCGCTTCCACTTCCTTAAGATCCATCAGACTTTCACGCTTCAGTCCCGTTTTATAATGGGCCGACTGCGGGCAGTAAGAGCAATCCTCAGGGCAGCCCCCGGTTTTGATGGAGAGCAAACTGCATTTTTGCACGTGATTTTCATCGTGATGTTCACGATGAATACTGTGAGCCTCAAAAATCAATTCGAAGAGGGGCTTTCGGTAAAGCTGAAGGGCAGAATCAACGGTAAACATAGGAGAAAACCTATACCCCATCTGCGCCCCCA
>JAIEOS010000050.1 GCA_019750295.1 Bdellovibrionales bacterium
AAGTAAAAATTTCGCTCAGCCTCTGCTGTCGGTAATTCTAGAGATTTATTAGAATTTTATCCGCGGATGCGGGTAAAAGCTGTTCTCGGCGGCAGCCTCGCTTCGTTTATCGTGGCTTGTATTGCGGGAATCTTAGTTTAAAGAGCTTCGATCAAGCCCAAAGATTCATTTGGCGGCGCATGCCACAGACTGAGGACAAAGCCTCCATCGCCACTTCCCGTGGGCTTTACGGCGAGAGCCCCGTTCTTCTGTAGATACGCCATATGTTCACGCAGCTCTTGGCTGATCAATCCCCAACGTTCAAAACAGGAATTTCCTAAAAGTAAAGACTGTCGAAGTTTTTCGAATTCGTTGGGTCGTGCTAAAGCTTCCCGCGCGAGTTCAAAACTTTGCAACATATCGCGATCGATTTGCTCACCGAGAGTTTTGTTCTCCGCCCATAATTGCTTCACACGGTTAATACAATCCACAGTAACCCCGCGCTTTCCGCAGTGAGAAAGCCGCAGGACCGGAGTCCACGAAGGGGTAAAATCAATAAATTCTCCCGGTGGCTTAAAAATCAACGGTCGAGATTTAAGAGCGGCGGCGATATCTACCCCACTGCTCTCACCATGAAAGATATGTTCTAGATTTTTTGCAAAGTTATACATTTGGTCATCGGAGACTAAGTTTTTATGATTAAGAAAGCGAGTCACCGTCACACAAAGGGCGGCACTGGCTCCCATTCCACCGGCAAGGGGTACGGTGTTTTTCATAAAAATTTCGCCTCTCAGATCTTCGCTGGATTTTCCGAGATCTCCCAATGCTTTTTCTAGAATTCCGGCGAAAACAAACTTTAATTGTTCGCCCTGTTCGGAATCGCAGTGGAGTTGAAATTCATCTTTAGAGTCTTTGTACTGGAGTTCAAAAAAACAAGCTTTCGCTGGAAAAACTAAAGCCGGGTGTCCCCGAAGAACGGCATGTTCACCCGCTAAAATCCATTTCCCGAAAACTGTGGTCGAGAACATTATTCGAGCTCCGGACTGGCGATCACGAGGAAGTGACCCGAGAATAGATTTTTAAATTTTTGAGCCAACTCAATTTGATCTTCTCTAAAGAGAAAGTGCACATTGGGACCGGCATCCATCGTCACTAGAGGACCATCGTTTTTCATCTCCCAGGAGCGACGAGCTTTTCTTAGAGCGCGAAATGAATGTTTCGTCATATAGCCGAAAGACGGCTGACTGGTTTCGAACAGAGCGTGCATGTCCCAGGTTTCCGCATGGGCTATTTCGAACATGTCTTTCCAGTTGGGCGAGTCACTGGATAACTGCTTTTTAAATTCGTTAAATCGAAGGGTGGCTCGTTCGTCACGTCCCGCCATCAAAAGACTTGTGGCAACCCTTTGATGGGCCAAACTGGAGCCAATCTCTTTGGTTTCATCGCTGACGACAACCACGAGGTGATGAATCTTTCCGAGAGAGCTATCAATGGTTCTTACACTCTCACCTGCCCATTCCACCCAGCCTGGAAAAAGGGATCGGCACGAGGATCCTGAACCCCTCCGACTGAGATCAGCGACCTGCTGGAGAGAAAGATTCAGCGGCGCCTGCCCTTGTTCCTTACGAAGATCTTCGAAGGCCGCCACACAACACCGAGTGAGGGCTGCAAAACTTGAGGCCGAGCTTGCGATTCCGCAGTCGGCGGGAAAATTATTCCCCGAGCGCAAAATAAAGAATTTATCCGCAATTTCGAAAGTCTTTTTCAAAAACTCGAAATGCGCTAGAAATTTGGTCTGCTTTTTATTTTTAAGCGGGTATGTGCCATACTGCGGGTGGGGTTGCCATTGATCTTCCTGGATGTCTGAACGCAGCTCCAATTCCACAAAAGTCCGCAAATGATCTAGCGTGTACGAGAGCGATGGATTGACGGGCTGATTGGGATCGTCCATCGAGCCTTTTTTTCCCATGTACTTGATGATCGCAATGTTCGATGGGGCTGAGCCCTGCCACTTACTCATTTTTCTCGTCCTCTTTAAGCCAATTCCATAATCACGCCCGAAGAAAGATTCTCAGAAAGGGAGGCCACAAACTTCAGGTCCTTTACGGAGGTGGGGTCGAATTGATTTTTGTTCGCAAATACGGCTATCACATCCGCACCTAAAGAGCCACAGCCGCGTGCCCATTCTACCCCTGTTTTCAGAAGAAGGTCTTCGACCAGGTGAGCCGTATCTTCGCTCCACAAGTTTTGCCGACGAAGCTCCTGACTCAAATCCTTTTGGGCCGCGATAAAGGCCGGCCAGGAGGCGCTCTTGAGCGCACCCACCAAGCGTACCGTGATTCCTTGTATGAGCGCTACGATGTCCGGAGTGATCTTGAGCTGAGCCAAATGATCATGGGTGGGAACCTTACGGGACGTTTTAAAGAGGAACACATCTTTTTCTAAAAACGGCCAATTCAACACTTCGACCGATTTCCGGGAAAAAACCGTAAGTCCGCCAAGCATTTGAGCAATCATGTCTGCGCCGCTGGGCTTGATCGTTTTGCCCTCAAATAGACTGCGATACTCTTCCCACGCTTCGAGCACCGGGGAGGCGGGGCCGGAATGAAGTTCTCGCAAGTCCACCCACTTCTCGTGCTCAAAGGAGGACCAAAATGTTTTGAGAAGGTACACCCCTATAAATTCCGCCGTAGAACCTCCAAAACCTCCGGTCTGATTTGGGGGAGTTTTAAATTCAATATCGAATTGATCAAAAAAAGCGCGATGGCGCGAGATGTATTTTCCGGCAGGACTGTCGCTATGAAAACAGTTCTGACCCTGTCCCCGGCGGGCCGTAAAATCAAAATTAGGATGAGTCGCAAGAACCAAGGAGGGCCCAGAAAAAAGAGCGGCGTATTCACCGCCTAAAAATGTTTTTCCCGGTATACTAAGCTTGATGCTTTGAGGCGACATGAATCATATTTTCTTTGGCGTTGTCCTTGATTGAGCGAATCTTTGACAACATCTGAATAGCATCAGTTAAAGAAATTCTTTTCTTGGCCGCCAGCAATTGCTCGAGAAGATCCTGAAGCTTTCCACTCTCGTGATCTTCTGCGCCAGCTCCCATCGCTAAGTTTTTAATATGAAGCTTCATATGTCCTTCGATGATTCCCTCGGTGGTGAGAGCGCGCAAAGCTCCTAAATTTTGAACTAAACCCACCGCCGCGCAAATTCTTGAAAGCTGATTTGCACTTTGGATTCGCATCATCTTCATCGCCATCTTCGCAGTGGGATGAAGCGAGGTGACCCCACCCACGGTGCCCACAATAATCGGCGCTTCGAATTCCCCGTGAAGTTCTCCGTCGATATAGCGCCAACGGGTGATCGAACTGTATTTTCCCGAGCGTGAAGCGTAAGCATGAATTCCCGCTTCTACCGCGCGCCAGTCGTTACCGGTGGCGATAAGAATCGGATCGATCCCATTAAGAACACCTTTGTTGTTGGTGGCGGCTCGGTAAGGATCCAGTTCAGCGAAAAGCGAACCCTCTTGAATGGCTTCGCCTTTGGCGGCGCTGAGCCCTCGGATAACGACACGCGCTCGAGTGATGCGTGTATCCACAAGGTTAGACAGTATCCGCATTGTGATCTCTTCGCCGGTAGCTTCTTCCATAGGCTGAGTGATGTATTCACAAACTTGATTGATAATATTGGCGCCCATGGCATCGCACGGATTGAGATAGATATGAATGACGGCCATCGCGCCACCATCTGGTCGCTCGATGTGACGAACGCTCATGTTCGTCACTCCACCGCCGCGATTAAACATGCTGGCTGCGACGGTCTTATTAATGTCTTCGATCCACTGCTGCTTTTTGGATTCGATGCAGGTTTTTAATTTTTCAAAGTCTTTCACTTTAGCGATTTGAACCTGGCCGATAATATTCTGACCAATCACTTCGGTGGTGATAGATCCATTCTCTTTGATCCAACGGGCCGTCTTACTCGCCGCCGCGATGATCGACGTCTCTTCGACGGCCATTGGGATCACGTAATCTTCACCATCGATGTTAAAGTTAGTGGCTACACCTAAGGGCAATTGAAAGTAGCCAATGGAATTTTCGATAAAATTATTGGCGAGATCGATCGTTTGAATCCCGCCCTCTTTGAGGTAGGACACATCGCTGGACTCAATGACTTTCATTTCCAAAAGACGCTGAAACCTTTGCGCTAAATTTAACTTGGAAAAACCTTTGAATAATTTTTCTAAATCCATTTCCACAACCTACCTTTACGAAATTCATCCACACGAGCTAAGCCAAGGCAAAACATAGAAACCTTTAATTCGTATTCGATCGTCGACATAAACTTATCTAAAGCCTCGTCGCCTTCGAGAGCCGCTTTTAAAACCGGCTGTGCGTAGCCAACGAGGTTTGCGCCTAACGCGAGCAACTTCGCGGCGTCGAGTCCCGTTCGCACACCACCAGACGCCCAAACTTCGCAGTTCATTCCCACTTCACCGGCAGCGATGAGCGAATCCACGGTGCTAATGCCCCAATCGGCAAAGGTTTTTCCCGCCGCGTGTTTAAGTTCGGTGGGCGCCAGGCGCTCCGTCTCGACGCGTCCCCAGTGTGTACCACCCTTACCACTCGTGTCTACTGCGTCGAGGCCTATGGCCTTTATCTTCTCTAAGGTCTTGAAACTAAAGCCACATCCCGTCTCTTTTAGAATCACTGGCACAGAAATTTTTTTACAAAGTTTTTCGAGAGCTTCGAGGCCCCCGCGAAATTGCGGGGTACCCTCAGGCTGAATGCACTCTTGCAGCGGATTGGTATGAACGATGAGACCTTGAGCTTCCAACGAGTCCACCAAACGCTGAACGTCTTCAATGGAATGTGTGATCAATTGCGAGAGGCCAATGTTTCCTAAAAATTTTGTGTTTGGATGCGCCTTACGAAGGTCTTTGCACTCAATATCGGAACTTTTATCCTCGAGCTGCCGACGCTGAGATCCCACACCCATCAACCATCCTCGAGAGGCGCAGTGAGTGGCGATTCGGTTATTAATTTCCATGGCGTCTTGATGACCCAAGGTCATCGACGAAACGAGGAGCGGAACTTTAAGATTAAGTCCTATGGACTGAGTCGTGGTATCAATGTCAGAGAAATTAATTTCGGGGAGAGCTTCGTGAATGAGCTCGATTTTGTCTAGGCGAGAAGCGCCTTCGGTCTGGCTTTGTGGCGAAAGCGATATCGCTATGTGATCGCGCTTTCTTTCCTCAAAGGATAACATTGTGGCTCCTTAAGTTTCGTCATCCTGAGTGCAGCGAAGGATCTTGCGAGATCTTTCGCTTTCGTTCAAGATGACTTCATCCTAAATCTTAAGCCTTAGGCATCACTTGCTGAACGATAGCGGCGAACGCTTTTGGTTCAAACAATGCGATATCAGCGAGAACTTTTCTGTCGAATTGTAATCCTGATTTAATCACTGCGCCCATGAATTTAGAATAACTAACACCATTAATTTTTGCCGCAGCAGAAATTCTCGCAATCCAGAGTGTTCTGAACTCGCGTTTCTTCTGTTTACGATCGCGATACGCATAAGCTAATCCACGGTCATTCCGTTCTTTCGCGTAGCTGAATAAACGACTGCCCGAAGAATAATAACCACTGGCTCGTTCTAAGACCTTTTTACGACGTCTGCGACTGACTTTTCCACCTTTTACTCTCATGTCAGATCTCCTTAGATATTAAAACACCGGCGGGTGTTTGGAATGTTTGCAGAATCCACGTAAATCACATCACCGAGATGTCTTTTGCGCTTAGAACTTTTGTTTTTTAACAAGTGACGAAGACGAGCTTGTTTACGCTTCATCTTGTCGCGGCTAAGAACGCGGATGCGCTTCTTGGCACCCGAGTGGGTTTTTGCCTTCATAAATGTCCTTCCTCGTAGGCGAGCCAAATGCTTCTTAAAGAGCCTATGAATAGTTGGTGGGATTGCTCCCAAGTTTGTGAGAATCGTTGTAGCAATAAAGGGCAGCTCCTGGCAACCCCTTAAATGCTAAAATTCGGTATTCAGAATACAGGTGCCGGTATTTTGAATGCTGGAAAGTCAACGGGGTCGGAAGACCGTGAGATCTAATATATTGATTCTCGCGCTCCAATTTTCTGAGGTAGACGCCTTCGACTTGTCAGGCGTTCCTGGCTTCGATACCGTTGAGGTATGAAGCCTCAGTTCGTAAAGGGAATTTTTGCAAACATCATTGCCGGCGCCGCAGGGGGCTTGCTGGTTTTCTCTTTGATTCAGCCTGCACCAGCACCAATTGCAGAACCCAGTACCGACTCCGAGAGCGGCCTGATTTTTTTCAAAAATGAAGACTCCGTCCCTCCCGAATTGAAGGCGTGCGTCGACGACCTTAAAAAATTCTGCGCCGAAGTTCCTCGGGGTAACGGTCGGTGGAAGAGATGTCTATTGAACCGCAAGCAAGAACTTGCACCCGCCTGTCTCGAAGCCGCCGAAAAATTCAGTACTCCCTAATGAGAGTGACAGAACTCAAAGTGATGGCTCCCCGGGGAGACTTGCCCTGACGGCTTGGTGGTAATAAATGCGATCATTGTTTGCCCGGTCTTTCCTTCGGTTTGACAATTTTTGCCTTGGGGAATGACCACGGAAAATCTTTTTGAATCTCGAGAGATTAAAATCGCAGGACGCTGACTGCGAAACGCTTCATTCGCCAATGTCGGTCGAATCTCGTCTAGCGTACCCTGGAAGAGCACGTCGCGTAGAGAGCCCTGAAGGCTTGAACCTTGCTTAAATTTTTCCGGCCAGTGTGAAAATATCGCCGAAGGAAGTTGCGACCGCTCAATCACTTCAAACGTCACAGGAGCCACTGTTGATTTACGACTCCATTTCACTTTGGGATCTAAACCAGAGATAAACGGTTCGGAAAAAACGTAGCCTTTATTCTGAACCACAAGGTGACAGGCATAACAGGACTGAGTTTTAACATTCACGTCCTCGTCGAAAGTTTTTCCTGTGTGATCAAAAAGAGCATAGCCCCAACCGCCGGTGCTTGCATACTTTTTGGAATTGCGAACCATCAGCTGAAAGCGACGGGTGCCCGACGGAACCTCAGAGCTTGCAAAATCTGCATCAGGACTTGTGCCGGCCCCGATTTTTGCAAACACAGCGCCATCGGGATATTCACTTTTCCCCTCGAGCAAAGCTTTGTAGGCCGTGGGATTGGCGTAGGTGAAACGCATTTCGCCAGTGTCCCGACGATAACGAACGGTCACCATTTTCCAGTCTCGTTCGAAGTTTTTATATTTGGAGAATGAGATGTCATTCATGACGTCTTCTCCACCTTGGGCTTCCGCGAGAAAGGGAAGCAAAATCAAAAATAGATATTTCATTGGGAGATTTTATCTTTGAAAGGGACAGGTCGGCAATCACCCCACGATATACGTCGAGGACGTTTAAGCCCTACTGATAAGAAATAATGACACGACCATGACCACCTGTGCCCGCCGCCGTTCCCGCGGTGGCCCCTGAGGGACCGGGAGCTCCACCGGCAGCGACACCGGCGGAGTAATCCGCATCGGATGTCATCGGCGCCGTCTGGAACCCTGTAGCCGCTGTGTAAGCCGGAGGAATAGCAAGAACTCCTAAAGACTATCCACCGCCACCACCGCCGCTAATGTAGAAATCATTGGTCGGGACTCCGCCGCCGCCTCCCCCGAGATAACCGCCTCCACCGCCACCGCCGCCAGGTCCATCCCCTGTTCCGCGATTTGTGCCTGCGACCCCTGTGGATGTGGTCGATGCTCCGACCACTCCGCCAGGAACTGTGGGCCCAGCATCATTACAACCTCCGTAACCATCGTTGAAGCCGCCGTTGCGACCCGCAGCTCCGCCACCACCACCGTGTCCTTGAGTTGTGCACACGTTTTGATTTCCGTTTCCAGCTCCACCGCCGCCACCGGCTGCAGTTAAAAGGACCAACGTTGATCGAAGGACCGATGAGGCACCACCACCACCACCACCGGCTCCGGACTGCCCACTTGTTCCCGAATTTCCACCGTTACCGCCGCCACCAAATCCGCCGGCACCACCACCGGAGTTATTAACGGAATTTAACCCGCCCGAGCCACCACCGCCGACAACTACAGTTAAACTCTCACCGGACTTTACCGGCACTGTCGTATTGACCGCGAAGGCTCCAGCTCCACCACGTCCTCCAGCTCCACTGTCTCGACCACCGCCACCACCGCCGGCACCCCATGCTTTAATGCTGATCGAGGTACAACCTGCAGGAACAACAAACGTTTGATTAGACCCCGTGTATGAAAATGCTTGAGAGCCGGGAGTGCACGTCCCACCAGATGCGGCTGAAGTAAGATCCGTTTCGACACCACTATCATTCATAAAATAAAGTTTACTGTCTGCGGATTTCACATAAAGTTTTCCGTAATTGGCTGACGCTGTTGGCGCAGCCACTTCCCGCAACGCTGTTACGCCCTCTACAGACAGTAAATTCACCGGGGACGTCGTTCCGATGCCGACATTGCCTGCAGATGTCACACGGATACGCTCGGTCGTAGCGCTCGTGATGCCATTAGTATAAAGAGAAAAATCACCGTCTGTAGATAACGTTAGCCCTGAAATTCCTGAGCCCGCGTGAAGTAATGCTCGATTTTGAAGGTGGGGCTGGACAGTATTTCCCGAACTTCTAATTCCGACACTTAAAAATCCAGCTTGGTCGCTCTTAAAACGAAGAACCGGAGAAGCTGACGAACCGCTGGATGAATTAGTTATCTCTGCACCCGTACTAGCATCAGCATTTTCTTGAACTGAAAAACGCATTGCCGGCGCTGTTGTACCGATACCGACGTTTCCGCTGTCCATGATGCGCATTTTTTCACTTAGCGACGCTGCGGGATGCTGTCGGGTGAGGAAAATTAAATTTCCGGCGCCACTCCCTGTATTTTTACCGGCAATCCCGGCCATAGGAGCGTTGGTTTGCTCGGCAAATTCGAGCATGGGCTCCGAAAAATTCGC
>JAIEOS010000051.1 GCA_019750295.1 Bdellovibrionales bacterium
CTCGCTAACGATATGCAAGTGCCCGCCTGTTTTATTTATAAGCGCCGAAATGATCAGGGTGAAGTGTCAGTCTCCGGGACTAATATTTCTGTTCAAGGGCAACACGTGATTATTTACGATGACATGATTCGATCTGGATCTTCGATTTTGCAAGCGGCTGAGGCGTATAAAAAAGGAGGCGCGACCCGGATTTCCGTGATCACTACTCACGGTTTATTTAGCGGGAACGCGCTCCAAAAATTTAAAGACAGTCGGTTGATTTCAGATGTGATTTCTACCGACAGTCATCCCGGAGCTCTCAAGGTGAAAGATCCATTTCTTAAAGTGATATCGGTCGATCGTTTATTTTCGGACTATTTAAAAGGATGTTACGATGAACAACATTAAATTGGCAGGTTGTGCTCTCAATCAGACTCCCCTTGATGGATCGGGAAACTTGGCCCGCGTTCGCGAAGCGATCGAGATGGCGAGGCAGCAAGACATTAGTTTATTGTGTCTGCCCGAACTTTGTTTGACGGGTTACGGTTGCGAGGATGCATTTTTTAATTTGCATGTTTGCGAAGAGGCGATGAAGAATTTAGAAATCGCCGCGGGTGATACCCATAAGATGGCGGTGTCTATTGGTCTTCCTGTGTACTACCGCGGAGTGATCTATAACTGCACGACCATGGTGGCCGATGGAAAAATTCTGGGATTTGTTCCTAAGAAATCTCTGGCCGGCGACGGAGTCCACTACGAGCCGCGATGGTTTAAGGCTTGGGAAAGTGGACGCGTCGACTCGATCACGGTGAACGGCAAGACTTACCCCTTCGGAGATATCTACTTTAACCTCGGTGGAATCAAAGTGGGATTTGAGATTTGCGAAGAGGCTTGGGTGGCGAATCGTCCGGGTGTGGGACTGGCACGAAAAGCCGTGGATGTGATTCTCAATCCGAGTGCCAGTCACTTTGCGTTTAATAAAATTGATACTCGTAAGCGATTTGTTTGTGAGGGTTCCCGCGCTTACAATGTGGCTTACGTTTATAGTAACCTGATCGGCAACGAATCAGGCCGTATCATCTACGACGGTGGAGTTCTAATTGCCAATCATGGTGAGATCGTGGCGCAGGGACCGCGTTTCTCCTTTCGCGATATTGAGATCACATCGCAGGTTATAGAGATCGAGAGCAATCGCGTGAATCGGGCGCGCACCTACAGCTACATGCCCGAGACCGGCGAAAAAACGGCCCAGGCGATCTCGTGTGATTTCCAATTTCCAAAGCGCACCTACACCCAAAATCCTCCGATGAAGTACGAAGATTGGGAAACCCAGGGAAACATCAAAGAGGAGGAGTTTACTCGCTCAGTCAGTTTAGGCCTTTTCGATTTCCTGCGCAAAAGTCGTCAAGCCGGGTTTGTGGTGTCCTTAAGTGGAGGAGTGGACTCAGCCGCAGTGGTGATTCTCTGCCGAGTGGCCCTCGAGCTCGCACAAAAAGATTTGAGTCTTGAAGGTCTCAAGAAAAAACTCCACTACATTCCTGAGGCTCAAAAAGCCACCGATCTTGCCGGAATTGCAAAGGCAATGATCACATGCGCCTACCAAGGAACAAAGAATAGTTCGGAGAGAACATTAAAGGCGGCGCAAAGTATAGCTAATGATGTGGGCTGCGTGTTTTTCAATTGGTCGGTCGACAGCGTTTTAAACGAATACCAAAATCTCATCGAGAAAGCTCTAGGCGAAAAACTCACTTGGGAAAAAAATGATATCGCCCTTCAAAATATCCAAGCGCGAAGTCGTGGCCCCGGCATCTGGATGTTGGCCAATATCAAGAACGCGTTACTGTTAGCCACGAGCAATCGTTCCGAAGCTTCTGTCGGTTATGCAACGATGGATGGAGATACTTGCGGTGGGCTGAGTCCCAT
>JAIEOS010000052.1 GCA_019750295.1 Bdellovibrionales bacterium
GCCAAATTGGCCGCGAATGCGGTAACTACAGCAAAGATATTGGATGCTAACGTGACGACGGCTAAGATTGCTGATGCGAATATCACCATGGCGAAACTTGCCGATGGATCGGTGACCTCTGCAAAGATTCTCGATGGAACTATAGCCACGGCGGATGTAGGAAATTCTCAAATTACAGATGCAAAAATAGCCACGATGTCTATCAATAAGCTGACGAGTGCGGCGACTCAGTACTTGACCTACGCTCCAAATGGCACAGCTTGCTCTAATGGCGAAGTTTTAAAGAAGACAGTAAATGGTTGGGAGTGCGGAGCGGATGTGAGTGGCGGAGCTCCGAGCGGCGCGGCAGGTGGCTCATTAGCTGGCACATATCCAAATCCAACACTGGCTGCGAGTGCGGTGACGACCACCGAAATTCTTGATGGCACCATTGCAGCCATTGATATTGCATCAAATGCTGTAACGACAGTAAAAATTCTTGATGGCAACGTCACGACCGCGAAAATTGCCGATGCGAATATCACCACGGCGAAACTTGCCGATGGATCGGTGACCTCTGCAAAGATTCTCGATGGAACTATAGCCACGGCGGATGTAGGAAATTCTCAAATTACAGATGCAAAAATAGCCACGATGTCTATCAATAAGCTGACGAGTGCGGCGACTCAGTACTTGACCTACGCTCCAAATGGCACAGCTTGCTCTAATGGCGAAGTTTTAAAGAAGACAGTAAATGGTTGGGAGTGCGGAGCGGATGTGAGTGGCGGAGCTCCGAGCGGCGCGGCAGGTGGCTCATTAGCAGGCACATATCCAAATCCAACATTGGCCGCGAGTGCGGTGACGACCACCGAAATTCTCGATGGCACTATTGCAGCCATTGATATTGCATCAAATGCTGTAACGACAGTAAAAATTCTTGATGGAAATATCACAACAGCAAAAATTGCTGATGGTGCGGTGACTTCAGCGAAAATCCTCGATGGTGCAATTGCGACTGCGGATATCGGAAACGCTCAAGTTACAGATGCGAAAATAGCTACGATGTCCGTCAATAAGCTGACGAGCGCGGCGACTCAATACTTCACCTACGCTCCAAATGGGGCAGCTTGCTCCAACGGTCAAGTGCTCAAGAAAACTGCGAATGGCTGGGAGTGTGGTACAGATGCGACAGGGACCGAGGCCGATACCTTAGCGACAGTAACCGCTCGGGGCGCGACCACTTCGGCGCCCACGGTTTTTTCGGGAACCCTGAACGCGAATTCAAACGTCTACATTAACAATAACTCGCCGACCATCTACTTACAAGATACGGATCATCGATCGGGTATGATCCACATGAATTCGAACCAGTTTTATATTTTATCAGGATCTGGAACAAATTCTACGGGCTGGGCAACAAATGGTTCGAGCTGGCCTCTCCAGATTGATTTAACTAACGATAACATTACGCTCGGGGGATCTACGAATGTCGCCGAGGGAACTCTCTCTGTGGGCGGAAACGGTGTTTGGCACGCAGGTAACTTTAATCCAGCCTCTTATCAGACGGCGCTAGGTTATACGCCTGTCAATAAAGCGGGTGACTCGATGACGGGAAGCTTGTCGGTTGCAGGTACAACCACTTCGACGGGTGCGCTCTATGCGAACGGTGGAGTTGTTGTAGATGGGAATGTGGTGATTGATGACGGAGCCGGTTGGCACCGCACTTACGGAGCTACAGGTTGGTTCAACGGCACTTATAGTGGCGGTTGGTTTATGAATGATACAACGTGGATTCGAAGTTATGGCGGTAAGAGTGTTTTGTTAGATGCCGGCATTAACGTAACTGGTGTGAACGCTACCGATGGAGCTTATGCGATTCGCGGAACAACTTCCAATACAGGTGGCGGCGGAGTGATCGGTTATAGTCAAAACTCTGCCGTTTACGGAATACTTGGTCATGCCAATGCTTACGCGTTTTACGGAGCAGGCGCGGGTTACCTTTCAGGGACTTTAAACGCTGGTGGTTTACAAGTGGGAGGAAATGCGGTCTGGCATGCTGGAAACTTTAACCCCTCCTCTTATCAAACGGCTCTGGGATACACGCCGCTTTCGAACACATCGACATCGGGACAATCCATCGCTTACACGAGCGCTGGTGGCCCGCAAGTTCTCGGCAGTGGTGGCGGTGCTTCGATGTTGAGCTTTCATCGTCCGGGTTCTTACGCTATCAATTTCGGGTTAGATACGGACAACCAACTTAAAGTGGGGGGGTGGTCTATGGGCGGTAATGCGTACACCCTCTTACACACAGGAAACTTCAATCATGTTAATCCTAATTTTGACCAAGTTTATATGAATCGTCTCTATGGTCCCACAGGCGCGGGGAACTTTCATATCGACACGAGATCTTCAGGAGCAGTTTATATCGGTTGGTTTGGGGGCAACGGGAATACGGTTATAGGCAACGGAGCTGGTGGCCCAGGGACAATTCAGGCCGGAGCATTTTATTATGCTTCTGATCGAAGGCTTAAACAAAACATAAAGCTCATTGAAAATCCTCTTGATAAAATTTTAGCTCTTGAAGGCGTTTCGTTTGACTGGAGAACTGACCACAAACATGACATTGGTTTTATAGCCCAGGATGTTCAAAAAGTTCTTCCGGATATGGTGCAAACTTTTACTGATGATAAAGGGAAAGAAACAAAAAGTGTGAAGTATGGAAATATTGTAGCGGTCGTCGTTGAGGCGATTAAAGAGATGTGGGCTAAAGTTACAAATCACGACGAAAGAATTGAAAAGCTCGAAAGCGAAAATAAAGAGCTTAAAGCTCGATTAGATCGCCTTGAGAAAATGATCGAGCAGCGCGCCCCGGCCTCAGCTAAAAAATAATTCTTTAAAATTTCGGGTCCCCACTATTTTTTTACAAATGATCCGCTATAATAATAGATAATGAAGCTATCAAGACGTCACCTTTTAATGGGAAGTGTGGGAAGTGCCATCGGCGCCACAGCGATCTTTAAGCTTTTAGAGTCTGTGGCAAGAGAGACTGCAGCTGTTCACGGACGTTTTCTGGTCTCTGCGAATTCGCCGCGGGTGGAAGAAAGTTTTAATCCGATTCATGCTCAGTCGCGATATTTGCCACGCCTGCCGGGGTCCTTAAGTCTCTTTGATGTGTCCAGCAGTCGGGTGTCCTCTATCGATCTGGGGTGTTTTCCTCACTCCGTTGTTCAGTCCCCAATCGATCCTGATTTGGCCGTGGCCATTGAGCGCTGGAATTCAAGGGCGGTCTTTGTCGATTTAAAGACTCAGAGTTTGCGAGGTCACATTGATGCTCCCGAAGGTCATTACTTTTATGGCCACGGCGTTTTCAGTCATGATGGTCAAAAGATCTATATCTCTGGAGTGCGAAACAGTGATCGGTTGGGCTTTTTGTTTGAAGTGAATCCGCAAAATCTCATTGTCGAAAATCAGATTCCCACCGGGGGATATTCTCCGCATGATTGCCTGTGGCTGGATCATCAGAGTATTATTGTCGCCAACTCTGGTCACTCCGGGCAAAAGCCGGTCATTACTGTAGTCGACAGCCGTGGAATGACTGCCCCGAAGGTTTATACCCATGATCGCCTCGAAGCGACGCATTTGATTCGACTCGGTGAGGGTCCGATCATCTGCGCCTCCGGTTTTAATGGAGGAGTTTATCCATGTCTCTACGAATTTAATCCTCAATCGCGACAGATATCCTCGCTCGGTGCAGAGCTGGCTCCGTTGATTCAGCACCTGAAGGGGGAAGCCCTAAGCCTGGCCGCATTCGACTCTCAGTCGCTCTTTTCAACGGTGAGTTTTTCACCTTATCTTTTGGAGTGGAATCTTAAGAAAAACTCGATTCAGGTTCATAAAACAGACGTGATTTTTTATAATCTCTCGGCGGAATCTCCCGGTCGTCTTCTCGGTGGAGAAAAGGCCACCGGTGATCTGTATCGTATCGAGAAAACTCAGGACGGAAAAATAAAGACCCATCTCATTCAGTCCCGATTTGCAAATGCCAGTCACAGTCGAATTTTTATTTAGTCCTGATTAGTTTTGCGGTACAGGTAGGAGCTGCACCGAGGCCGGAAATTCTGGAGAAACCAGCATATGCTGGGATCCCAGGGCGGGCTCATTGGTCATTTTTCCACCCACGGGCTCCGACGCCATGATCTTTCTTTGATCATCAAAAAGACAAAGGGAATCGAAACGGCAAGGGACAAGGATTCGAAATCCTTTTTTATTTCGAAAAGCAATGGCGCTGGCTTTATGTCCCTTCTCCCCAAGTGGTAACGACTGCAGTAGTGTCATTTTGTCGATGTGAATCCAATTTAGATTTCCGTCGGTGGATCCCAAGAGGATTTCTCTGCGGTGAGGTATGATCAGCGGTGAGCTCATGATCATGGCGCCCAAATGCACAACTCCACGCATTTTCCCGTCAGTGATATCGAATTTAAATAGATTCTCGCTCCAAGATCCCACGAAAACATGTTTTTCAAAGATCAAGGGTGAGGTTTTGATTTCAGCACCTAATTTTTTCTGCCAAATCAATCTCCCATTGTCGGTCCGAAGCGCTGTTAACGTTCCCTGATTGCTACCATAGATGATGATGGCTTTGTCCTCACTGATCGCAGGAGTTGAATGACTTTGCTGTTGGTGAAGGGGACCCTTCCAGAGTTGGGAGCCATCATCAGCATTAAGTTTAACAACAAACCCATTGGCAGGATTTTCCGTTTCGACATTGACGTAGATCGAGGAGTCGACCACTTTGGGAGTGGCACCAATAGCATCCCCGAGCTGAACCCACCACGAGATATGACCTGTTTGTCGATGGATCTTATAGAGTCTACCGCTGTATGTTCCGATAAAAATAAATCCTTTGTAAATTGCAGGTGAAGAATGAATACCCCGAGGGGAATCGAATTTTAAACTCCATCTTAAGTGACCGGTGGGATCGATGGCATTAAACACACCACTGTCTCCCGCAACGTAAAAGCCGAGGTCATCCGCCACGGGCGAAGACTTTGCCGCGTTGTGGATTCCAATATTGACCTTCATGGATAGGGGAATCACGGTGGGAGAGGATTTTTCTGAGAAACTTATTTTTAACAATCCTGTGTTTTGTAAATCTCCGCGAAAACTCGATGAGTCCCCGGCGGGTGAAGTATCGAAAGACTCTGTAGATTTAAACACATATTTCGTCGATGTCTGAGGTACAACAAAAGAGTTTCGACCCCAGACGGAGTATTTAAAAGCCTGTTGGCAGGCTTCCGTCATCCAAAAGACCGGTTGATATTCAGATTGCGAGGGTCTTCGCGTGAGCAGTCCAAACAACGCTTTTTGCGACGGATTCTTTGAGCAGAAGTCTTGAATTTGCGAAACAAAGTAGGCGGGATCGCAGGTCACCCGAACGGCTCGGTGATTCTGCGCCAAATCCACTTCCTGCCACGAATTCTCACCCTCTTGATAGATGAGCGGTGCGACGCAATGGGGTTTAATATCGATCATGTTCAGTGCAGTAAGGCGCCCCTCTCCGGTGATCGCCGTGTCGCCCGCCGAGAGATATGGATTGAGTTGTGATATTAAAAAAATGGAGACAAGGATTCCAAAACGGAAATTCAAAAAATCTTTGATGTGGATATCGGTCCACTTTTCATAAATCAAACCGAGAGGAATAAACGTCAGCAAAAGGAGCATGATCGTCGGGTAGTAGAGTTGTATATAAAAGGTGGAGCAGAGATGAAAAACCACAAGGATTGCGAAGACCCCTAGCGCCACTTTTCGCGAGGGCAGCAGTAAGCCCCAGATTAAACCAATTTCCAGAATAATGACGCCAATCAACAGTGCACTCCGCACCTCCTCGGAAATGGGTAAGCCCGGTCCAAACAAACTTAAGCCTGAGACCCAGTCTTTGTTGAGCTTGAGAAGTCCGGCAAAAAAATAAAAAAGACAGAAAAAAAGTCGCAAGTGATGAATTGTGTAAGGAATCACGAGAAATAAAACGGTGGTCCAGTGTTGCATGAGATGAAAATTTCCCATGAGTCTATAGTCCGAAAAATAAACGCCGAGCTTTAAGAAAAGAGAAGCCCAAAGCAGAATGGAACTGTACTTCTTCTCGGTGAGAAAAGCCAAAGAGGAAGCCGCGCTCACCAAAAGAAGTAGCCAGGCAGTGCTCATCGCAAGAAACGGACTGAGGTTAAAAGTATTGATGATAGGTATAGGCCACGGGGTGGATTTTAAGAGGAGAAACGGAGAATGAGCGCTATACAAACCGATTTCTAAAAAGTAAATCGCACTCGCCACAAAAGAAAGACTTAAGAAAACGCCGTAATTTTTGCGAAATGGGGTCACGGAAATACCTCATTTCCTTGGGCTTTGAGCTTCTTTTGAGCCTCTTCATTGATGGAGGTTTCGATAAATCGGCAGGAGATCAGCTGGACATGGGTGAAGAATTCGGCGGGGAGCGAAACTCGCTTAAACGTGGTGTGGATAAAAACGGCATTGAGAAACTGGCTTTCGCTGAAGTCGACGTCTTCAAAAACGGTGTCTTGGATCCGCGCGGATCGAAAATCAGATTTAGAAAAATTCACTTTTTTATAGTAGGAGCGATCTATCCGAGCGGCTTTAAGGCTCGAGCCTTTGAGATTGGAATTGATATAATGCTGGTGATGAGATGAGAGGCCTGGGAGTTCCAAAGGAATATCTACGGAAAGTTGGGAGGGTTCCGGGTTGAGCATAAAGAACCCAAAGAGAGTGGCTCCTCGAAGTGTTCTACTCAGTTTCTCCAATAGAAGCTCGCAACACGTAGGAATTAGAGATGCCCGGCGAGGAGGGGAGGTCATCTGTGCCATAGATGTGCGTGCGAGCCCGCCCCACTTTTTGGAGGCAGAGATCGGCTTTGAGTAGTTTTTCAAAAGCTTCCGAAGTTTCAAAGTTTTTTTCATCCCCACATTGACTGCTCGATCCCCAGTGAATTCCACGTCCTGAACAATAGAGAGACTTTCTGAGAATCGGAGAGCTATCTCCATAATCGTACTTTCTCGTGATAAAGACATTAGCTTTTTGATCTTGAAGCAGTGCGGATGAGGTTTTTTCTGTAATTCGGTGAGCTCGCCTGTCGATGGTGACCTGGCGACCGATATCTTTTTGTACATTGCTCAAAGTTGTTTTGAGCTCTTCGTAATCAATGCCTTGAAAGCTCGTTTCCGCAACGGCATTTAAATCCGAGGGGAAGGGATTCTTGATCTTCGTCTTGGGAAGCTGAAGGGGGTTAAAAATAATCGTAGAGCTTATTTTCCGAGTGCTCAGATCTTTATGTAACGCCTGCCAAAAAGCCACACGGTTTTCGTAGACGTCAAATGGAGGCTCCTTGCAGTTTAAACTAAAGTAGATATGAGTTCCGTTGGTGATCGTTTTTAGTTTGAAATGAGAGGGAAGTTGCTGAGAATTATTCAGATAAATCAAAGCCTGCGATGGGTCGACGATGTCTTTAAATTTTTGTGAATCAAGACGTTTAATGACAATGTCGCTAAACTTCTGACGGGTTACGATTTTTTCATTTTTCTTGAGTCGGATCTCTTGAGATGTAAATTTTTGAATGAGCCACGGCGAAATCGTGTCATAGCTTTTGGGATCTTTCCAGTGACCATCTTGGTAATTTCCTGGGGATCGAAAGGATAAGCGATTTTTTTCGAGACTGGTTAAAAAATCAGGGCGAGGGGACGAGAAGTTAAAGACCACTTCAAACTCTCCGACGGCCAGGAGACCTTTCGAAGGTTGCCCTTTTAAAAAGGCCTCGGGTTCCAACATATTGTAAAATTCGGTGTCCTCGAGACGATGATCGGGCAGAGACAGGCAATGTTGGCGTAAGCCTTCGATGTAGTTTTTCGCATTGAGCTCGTAACCCTGCGGAGATTTAAATCCCTTTTGGAACTTTACGGTGAACGATTTAAAATCAGGAGTATGGGTGACGGATTCGGAAAGTGTAGGAATGGATTTGATCCGCTGATGGCTAACAGTCAGGGAGAATAAAGACGTCAGGTAGGAATCCGCCGGAACAATCAAGTGGGGATCTAGAGTGGGCAAAAAGTAATCTTCGACGTAGATGGTGAGAGTCTTTTGGTTTTTTTCTGAGCGAGAGAGTGCAAAAACAATCAGACCCACAAGAACCACGGCCGTGATCGGTAACCCCGCAGCCCATAGAATTTTACTTTTTGATATCTTAGTCACCCCCGTCACCACCATCGGCACCACCCATTCCCATACCCATTCCATAACAGGTCTCGTAGGCTTGAGGGGTCCGATTGAGGCAAGCGGGAGCACTCGCTTTGACCGAGTTCCACTCGGCGATGCTATTTGTAGGAACAAACATAGTACTGGTCGAACACGTATTGACGACATAATAACACTCGCCAAACTCAGGGACATAAAATCCCGCGTAGTAGGCCGCATTGTAATATTGAGCCGCAATTCCTCGAATCACATACAAACAGGTGAATATAAATCCAAAAAGAATTAGTGGCAGCAGACGTTTACTCATATCTCTATCTTATCAAAAACCCTAAATCCTTCAAACACCTTATACAGGGTTGTATCAATTCACGAGAGAGGGAAGCTTCTAAAGATTGGACGAAGGTCGAGTTTGATAGGTGTGTCTCAATGGGACATCACGAGGAAGATCTCTTCCTCCTCAATTTGAGAAACAGCTTTTTAAAAGCGTAATAGCAGCCATAGCCAAAGATGGGAGCGGTAAGAGCCCATGCGAAGACGGCAGCGAGAACAGCCGTGCTATATTGCACAACGAACTGTCGAGGGTCGTTGGAAAAGTGTTCTAAAATGAGATCGGGCCTCAACGGGATATGTTCCATTCCCAAAAGAAATTCTCCAGAGTAAATAAAAACAGGAATCATAAGAAGATGAACCGGCCACATGAGCTGGTTGACCAACTGAAGTGTGGGTTGATTGAGTTCAAAAAATAAACTGAAGATCAGGCTAAGTATTGTGCAAAAGCCCAGGACGGGGAAAGAGCCGCAGATGACTCCCATAGTGCAACTCAATGCCAACCCTTGGGGAGATGTTCCTTTTTTGAGCTGATCGAGCAGAAACTCTTGAGCGCGGCGGGCGTAGTGAATAAGCATGATTGAATCTTACGTGAATCTTTTGTCGCAATAAAGATAAATCTGTCAATCATCCCGGGCGATAGGACATTCAATCGTTGCGGTCATCAGAATGTGATTTTCAATCTCTTCGATGGGAGTTTCCGCGGGAAGAACCACTCCTTTGGCGATGACGCTTCTATTTTTCTCGAAACACTCCAGGCCCTTTTTGAGCTCGTTATCACTCAGCATCAGAGTGAATCGAGGAGCGAGGCACGATACAGGAGTCTCAGTGGTATTGTTATAAATAAAAATATCGAAGTGATGTGACTCTAAAACCAGTAAAACCGAGCGCATTTCGGGAGGCAGGTTTTCGCCTATACCCTCAAGCATTTTATTTTTTCTTAGAAGTCCGGCGACTTGAATGACGGATCCATAGGCGAAGTCCGTCGTTTTATCAGTGATGCGGCAAGAAAATCCTGCATAACAATTGGCACTTAATGAAAGAATTACCAGCACGAGCATCAAAGGACGCATTTGAGATCTCCTAATAGCGAATACTTCTCAAATGAGCAGTATTTATGCCAGTTCAGCGGTACAAGAGAATGCCCACACCAAAGAGCACGAAGGCCACGCTGGCGGCACGACGAATCCAATCCATCGGAAGCCGTTTCAGGAGGCTTTTGCCGAGGAAGACAGCTAGGGCGTTTGCGGCGATCATCCCCAACGTCGTCCCTAGGGTCACAAATAAAAGAGAAGCGTACTGAGCTCCCAGGGCTATGGTGACAAGCTGGGTTTTATCCCCCATCTCTGCAAAAAAGAAGAGAAGCGTCGTGGTGAAGAACACACTGGAGGTTTTCGCCGGACGAACTTCACCTTCTTTGTCGGGAACTAAAACCCACACCGCAAAAATAAAAAATGTCATTGCGAGAATCCACTTTAACATCTCTCGGTCCACTGTTGTGGCGAGCCAGCCCCCAAAGCCCGCAGCGAGTGCGTGATTGAGAATTGTTGCGACAAAGACACCGCTGAGAATTGTCCAAGGTTTATTGTAGCGAGCGACAAGAATCAGCGACAGGAGCTGAGTTTTATCTCCCATTTCTCCAACAAAAACCAATGCGAATGAGGACAGAAGGGCTTCCATGCGCACACCCTAACACGAAAGGGTGCGTGACGTTTATTTTTCTTTGATAGCCTTGGGCCAGTCGAGCAATGGAAAAAGTTGCACGTTCAGCTGAAAAACCTGATCCAATTCTCCCTCGGACATGTCAGCGGAAAGTCGATTTAGAAAATTTCGGATTTCTCTTTTGCCGTGTTCAATTTTGCTCGTATTTGCGGGAAAAGTAATGCTCGTAAAATCTCTTTGATCCACATGAATCTCGTTTAAGGCGTGACTTGCAACAACTAAGTTGTTTTGGTGCCGTTCCATCAGCATGGGTGAGGATTCGTTGTCGGTGGTCGTAAAGATCTTATGAAGCGTTTCGTAGGTGTTATCACTTTGCTTAAGAATATAATTTTTTTGAGCCAAATGATTTAACGCGGACGACACACTCTCCTGCGCGACGCCGAGTCGCTGGGAAATCTCCTCCGCCGTTTTTGGAGGAGAATCTATTTCAAGAACAGATAATATCGCATAGTAAATCCAGTTGACCGCGATTTCTCTCGAACCTTCATCGAGTTTCATTTTTTGAGATTCGCCATTGGAGCTCATCTCTCCAAGGAGTGCTGCTTTTTCCTCGGTCGATAGATCCAAGAAATCGATAATTTTTTTTGCCGTTTTTGTCGTGATCGTTCTTTTGCCGTTCATGATTTCGGAAAGAGCTCCAGAACTTAAACCGATAATGGAGGCGATATCGCGGCGAGAAACGTCTTTCGTTTTTTGTGTCGCATCCAGGAGCTTTTTGCTCAAGAGACGACGGACTTTAATTTTCCACATGAGAGGAGAATAGCGAAAGAGTTCGGAAAATACAATTGTGGAATTTGCTCCAGATATGTCTGGAACTTTGTTGGAAAAAGACGTGGAAATTAGCTGTCGGAAGATACGATTTTATCAAATGCGAGTTGAGCGCGCTGATGAAAACGGCGAAATTTTTCAGATCGGTTGGACCATTTGTTAAGTGCGGACATCGCTATGGGACTTCGGAGAAACCACAATAAAATCACTCCCAATGCGAGCGGTCTCAGTGCCAACAACAGCGTTGAACTCCAATTTCCCTCTCGAAAATAATAGAAAAAAATCATCATGATAAACGTTAAGAGAAACAAAGGTCGAAAGAAGGATCTTAAAACAACTCCCATAAAAGAATCGTTCCTCTTTTTTTGGAGCGGTCGGTGAGCGCGGCCGATGATGAAGGGGTTGGTGTTGCGGTAATGCATCACTAGTATCGGAATAAGCATCGCTATGCAGAGTTTGACGGCGATGAGACCGATAAAAACTGAAAGTAAAAGATCAGGAGCCCAAGGCCATTCCGACTCCAACTTCCCTTTGTAAAATAGGAGAATGTTATAAAAATCGAAGCCATAGATGAGAAGTAGGGTCACCAGCGGCTGAAGGAATGCCCAAAGCGAAAGCAAAATCATACCGAGCCCACAGCCCAAGAGGTTTCTGCCGAAAGTCGCAACGCCGAGCCAATAAAGCCATCCCTGAGTGGTGATCGATATCATCGGGCCCAACTTATTCCCTATCGGAGATAAAGACTTCATCACTGCAGAAATACCTGAGATTTCAAAAACGGCGGCGGTCTCAAGACAATCCTTGAGTAGGGCATGCGTTAGAAAATATCCTTGATTGAGAGACATAAAGTGGCCACCCAGTGGGATATGAAAGGCTTGGAGGAGGGAACCTAACCCCACTTCGGCCAGTGAAAGTTGTGCTGCTCGGTCCACCACGACAAGAGATGACGGGGCTTGGATCACTTGTGGTGGAGCAGCTCGCTGCGTGTCATTAACCCTGGTGTTTACGACCGAATTCATATTTGACATAATTCAAAAGGTTTATGAAATCTGCAAGGGAATAAAAATGAAAGATCTTATCACCCAAGCTCATTATATCAAAAATCACCGGGGCCGCTCGATCATCGTCGGCACGATTTCCCAAGTGAAAGGCTCCGCTTATCGTCGAGAAGGTGCGCGAAAAATATTTGATCTTGATTCAAAGTTCACTGTCGGGCTTCTGAGTGGTGGGTGTCTCGAAGGTCAAGTGGATCAAGACGTCTTCTCGATGCAAACTTTCCCGCAAGTTCGGGTTTATGATACGAGTGAAATCGAAGATCGCTTTTTTGGTTTTCAAAAGGGTTGCCAAGGCCAGCTCACCATTCGCTTTGATAAAGTGGATTGGAATTCGGAGAATATCTTAGAGAGGTATCTCGGATTTTCTGAAAACCCTCACTTTCCTCCAGTGGTGACTAACGTCGACGGACAGTCGGAAATTTTAACACGTCCTTTTAAGCTTTTTATATTCGGTGCACGCGGTGGTGCCGTAAGTATGATGGAGTTTGCACGAACGCTGGGTTGGACGGTTTTTGTGAATGATTATCGCAAAGATCTGGTGGAGGCATTTCAGCACCCTGACGATGTCGAAGTTCGATCGGTCCAAACGCAAAACATTTTTTTAGATTTACCTTTAGATGAAAGATCTGCGGTCGTATGCATGACTCATAACTATGAGTTTGATCTCGAACTTCTTCGCCAGGCACAAAATCTGCCGCTGGCGTATCTCGGAATCATAGGCTCTGGCAAAAGATTCGAACTTTTAAAGGCCGATTTAAAATCAATCCATTCAGTTGAGCTGAGCTCCGAAACTTTGTCTCGAATTCACTCTCCGGCCGGAGAAAAGCTGACTCGATCGGCGTCGCCAGAGGTCATCTCGCTTTCGGTGATTTATCAAATTCAAACTGTGTTGAGTCAGCCCTCATGATCGTCGGTTTAGTTCTTGCTGCGGGAGAATCACAAAGATTTGGTCGACCCAAACAACTCGAGATATTCCGGGGTCGCACGTTTTTGGAAATCGCCATCGACAATGTCCGGGCGGGAAGTGACCGCTGCTATGTGGCCTTAGGGGCTGAGACCGAAGCGTCTTCGGATATTTGCCAAATGAAAAATTCAGAGGTGATTCATGTGCCAGGTTGGTTGAAAGGTCAGCGACAAACTCTCAAGTCGGCTTTGCAGTTTATATTTGAGCGTCACGACAAAGTGCGGGGGATCTTGGTGGGACTTTGCGATCAGATTTTACTCGAGCCAGATCATTACCAACAGCTCAGGATCGAATTTCAGAAAAGTCAAAAAACCATCGCGACGGAATGGAGCGAAAACTCTAAAATCGTTCACGGCGCACCCATTCTATGGAAGGCCGAGGATCTTCAGCTGATTTTTGCAAAAGAAACGAATGATTCGGGAGGGCAAGAGCTTTTGCAATCCGTGCCTTATGCGACATTAAATAACACGATGGGGATCCTTGACGTCGACCGTCCCAGTGACTTACTCGTAGCGCAGAGCTTCGATCGGATGAAGTCGTGAGGCTTTCACTGCCGGATAAATTCCAAAAACCACACCGATCAACGCCGAGAAGAAAAACGAAAGAAGTACTGAGGATAAGGATACAGAGGTCACCCATCCAATAAGTAATGAAAGCGTCACCGTGATTCCCCAGCCTAGGAGAATGCCAAGGAGTCCTCCTACGGCGCTGACCACCACCGACTCCGCTAAAAACTGAAAGGTAATGTCTCTACGTCTTGCGCCGATGGCTTTTCGCAGGCCAATCTCCTTGGTTCGTTCCGTTACGGAGACAAGCATGATGTTCATAATCCCAATTCCACCGACGAGCAGGGAGATCGCGGCAATCATCGCCAGGAGCGAAGACATGGTGCTGCTACTTTGAGTCAGTGCTTTTTGGATGTCTGCCATATTCCGAATTTCAAAAGCGTTTTCTTGCATCGACAGCGGGATATTTTTGGATCGGTTCACGTAACTGAGGATTTCGTCCTCGATGTCCTCCATCGGTAATCCCTCTTGAACTTGGATATCGGCGGAGTCCACAAATTCCTTTCCGAGAAGTCTTCGCATCGCGGTGACCACCGGAATGAGAATCACATCATCTTGATCCCGCCAGCCATTTGCTCCTTTTTCGGGGAGAATTCCAATCACTTGAAAACTGATCTTATTGATCTTAATCATCTCCCCTAAAGGATTAGTTTCGCCGAAGAGTTCGCGGACTATGGTGGTGCCGATGACGGCGACGCGAGCTCGCTGTCGATTTTCGTCCTCACTAAAAAACCGACCGCGCTCGGGCTTAGAGGCGCGCATTTCGGAATACGTTGAGGAGACTCCTTGCACTTGAGTGTTCCAATTTTTATTCAGATAGGTCACTTGCACGCGACCATTGACGTTGGCGGAGACCTGCGCGATGCCTGGAATTTTGGCTTTGACGGCGTCCACGTCCTCAAGGCTCAGGCGGGCGGTGGCTCCTGATTCCTGGGCGACCCCTCCCATTCGTAAAGAGCCGGCTCGCAACACTAAAAGATTTGTACCCAGGGAGGAAAGTTCACTTTCGATCGACTTTTGAGCCCCGCGTCCCAGCGCCAACATTGCGACAACGGCGGCCACTCCGATCAGTATTCCTAACATCGAAAGTCCCGTTCGTATTTTGTTTCCGAGAAGGGTTTTAAATCCTTCGCGAAAATGCTCCACGAGTTCGTTCTTATTTTCCACGGGGAGTTCGACAGTGGAGTTTTTGTTAGGTGAGGGCGCCTCTTTGCGCTCGTCGGATTGAATCACACCGTCGCGCACGCGAATTAATCTTTTGGCCTGTTGCCCGATGTCTTCCTCGTGAGTCACCATGATGATCGTGATTCCGCTGGCATTAAGATCTTTGAGGATCTGCAAAATCTCTTTTTCGCTTTTAGAGTCTAAATTTCCTGTGGGTTCATCCGCCAGAATAATTCGTGGGGAATTGATCAGGGCTCGCGCGATGGCGACCCGCTGCTGTTGCCCCCCGGAAAGTTCGTTGGGACGGTGACCCCCGCGAGTTCCCAAACCGACCTTATCTAATAAGATCTGGGACTGATCGTCCTTTTTCTGAGAATAAAGCAAGGGGAGTGCAATGTTTTGCTGAGCGCTCATTCGTGGCAATAAATTAAACTGCTGGAAAATAAATCCAATCTCTTCACGGCGGAGAGTTGCCAATTCATCTTCGCTCAATTGGGAGACTTCTCGCCCGTTCAGCTTGTAAGATCCCGCCGATGGAATATCCAAAAGGCCTAAGATATGGGCGAGAGTCGACTTGCCACTTCCTGAGGGGCCCATGATCGCTACAAAGTCGCCGTCCTCAATCGTGAGTGATACACCGTTCAGCGCGTGAACGATGTTGTCTCCCATTTTGTATGTCTTACGAATGTTTTTGATTTCGATCATTTTTTGCGACGACCACCCATGCGCTGCGGAGAGAAGGGATTGCTATTTTTACTCTTTTCAGAGGATTCCTGAACGATGGCCAGGACGCGGTCTCCCGTATTGAGTCCACTCACGATTTCGATTTTTTTTCCGTCGCTGATCCCAGTTTCGATGTCTTTTTCGAGAGGTTGGCCGTCGGTCCCTGGCACTAGAACTTTAGGCGTTTTTGCCGAAGTGTCGATCACGTCCACTGGAAGAGTAGGAATATTCTCTTTCACCTCTAAAAGAAACGTCACGTTGGCTGTCATTCCACTGCGCATAAAGTCCGGTGTTTGATCGGGAACAACATCGACTTGGTAAGTGGTGACATTATTCGTTGTTTTTGCCTCAAACGCGATTTGATCCACGTGGCCTTCGATTTTTTCTTTCGCGTAGGCATCGAGAACGATAACGGCCCTTTGCTTGAGTTTCACTTGCGCCATGTCGGTCTCGTCGACTTGGGCTTTGACGGTGAGTTTATCCGAAAGAACCATGATCGCATCCGCATTTGTAAATGTTTGCCCGGGCTCAACGCTTCTTAAAATCACAGTGCCGTGAATGGGCGAGATCACCGGTGTCGGACGATACATATCTTCCCAACGTCGAACTTCAGCGGCGCCCTGAGCGCGAGCGGCATCCAGCATGGCGGCGCGCTCGGTAGAACTCATCCAGGCTAAGATTTGCCCTTTGCGAACCGCTTGACCTTCGACAACAAGAACGTCTTCCACGCGACCGGCGATGGGTGGTTTGATTTCCAAACGATTTTTGGGCTGAACTGTGCCGCTGGTCAATATCTTCACTTCGATGGTCCCTTGTTCCACGTCCACCGGGCGATAGGACACTGTCGCGCCCCGTTTTTTATAAAAGAAGTATCCAGTCGCACCGATCACAGCGACGAGCAGAAAACCAATCCAGTACTTCATGGGAGAACTCCTTTTCCTAAAGCCTGCTCCCAAGAAGCTTCGGCTAAAATACGATCACGGCGACTTTGCAGATAGGTTTTTTGCCGAGTGATAAGATCGTTTTCAATGACATCCCAATCTTCAAACGTCATCAATCCGTTGTTGTAGCGTTTGCGAGCAATTTCTGCACGAGTTTGTGCAGCGTTCTTAAAGCTTTCATCCACTTTAAATTTGACGACGGCCTGCTGGTAATTGGCGAAGGCTTGTTCTAGCTTAGACACAACATCTCGGCGAAGATTCACCCGGGTTAAGCGGGCCGAGGATTCGGCGGCCAGTGCGCTTCGAGTGGTGTTGTAATCCCGTCCCCCCATAAAAAGAGGATAGGAGAGTACAACTCCAAAGGCCCATCGATCTCTTTGCTCGGGAAAGAATTCAGTGTCGAGCTTTCCAAGCGTTCCACTCAAGTTGAGTGCTGGTAAAAATTGAGATCGCGCCACCGTGACAGCGGCGGCGGCTCCTTCCTCGCGGGCTTCGGACTGCCGATACTCCGGAACACTTTGCGCGAGTTCGCCAAAGTTGGGTCGAACTCTCTCGGGAGAGTCGCCGGGGATGTCATCGATCGCCATGAGTTCTTCGCTTTCGTCGCGGCCTAATGTTCGAGCGAGCTGAGCCGAAGACACCAATTGGTTATTGTAGGCTTGGAGATCATCGTAGCGAGCTTGCTCGGCATAGGCGCGTGAGAGCAGGACTGAGCCCTTGTTTTCGCGCCCGCTTTCAAAGCGTAAATCCACTAATCGCAAGTTCTCCTCACGCCGCCGAATGATTTCCTGAGTGAGTTTTTTATAAGCAATGGCGTAGCGAAGATTTTCGTAAGCCGACTTAAGGTCGTAACTGACTTTGGCTTTAGTGATTTGGGCGTTGAGGGCCGAAACACGAGTGTTGGCGTCGGCTTGCTCTCGTCGCCCCCAATCTTGAAACCCATTAAAAATATTCCAGTTCCCCGTCAGCGTGGCGCTGTAAAGGTTCGAACCGGAGGCATTATCGCCAAAACTCAATTGAGATTGGCCGCGATTTAAAGCCAGGTTGGCATTGATCTGAGGAAGAAAAGGACTGTAGGCCGCGCGCTCCGTGTAGCGGTTGGACCGCAAAGCTTCTTCCGCCGACTGCACTTCGGCATTGTTGCGCATGGTTTCGTTGATGGCCTCGTTCCAGGTGAGTGTCGACGAGGCGGCGTCGGCGTCGGTGGAGAACGTCAGCGCGAAAATAAAGGTCAAAATAGACAGGGTTGGCATAGACCGATGTTAGCGTCGATCTATAAATTTGGCGAGAAACAAATGCTGAGACATCATGTTATCAGACTCTACAGCAATTGTTGAAAAATTATGGCAAAAAGAACCCGTTATGAGGCCTTCGACTTCATTCCTGATACAAATTCAAACACACGGGCTTCGATAAAGATGCGGAGTAGCTCGGAGTCCAATTTTCCGTCGTTGGCCTCTGCAAACAGAATATCAAGGGCGGCATCAAAGGTTAATGACTTCTTATAGGGACGATCAAAGGCGACCAGGGCGTCATAAATGTCAGAGATGCTCATCATTCGGGCCTGAATGGGGATTTCCTGTCCCGAAATCCCACGAGGGTAACCGGAGCCGTCCATTTTTTCGTGATGGCAGTGGGCGATATGAGGGATTTGCTCAAGGCCTTCGGTCCAAGCGATTCCTTTGAGAAATTCGTAGGTGTGGTCCACATGGGATTCAATCGAGAGGCGCTCCTCGCGGCTTAAACTTCCCTTGGGAATGGACAGAATCTTCATCTCTTTGTCGGTAAGAATTTTTTGTCCGAGATGCTGGCTCGAGACGTCGATCATCTTTAAAATGCGATCCAGACTCTTCTGATCTTTAAGGACGTAAGGTTCATTGGCCTGCATCACGCCGCTTTTCAATTGGCGAATCATCAGTTTCGAGCCTTCGATCCCTTGCTTGAGCTTTTCTATTTTATGACCCAAATCGTGCATCTTGATGGAATCTGCACTGTCTAATTTTTCGAAAATCTCCTCAATGCAGCGACGCCACATCGAAGCCTCTTCCTTAAATTCGAGACTGTCGAGTCGAAGCAGAATGGATTCTAGCTCGCGGGAGTGTAATTTTTTTTGTTTGAGCAAAACTTCTTCTTTGACCCCTAATTTCCCAAAATCATGGAGGAGGGCCGCGTAGCGCAACTCGCGAATTTGCTCTTCGGAAAAAATAATATTTTTATACGGACCACTTCCAGTTTTGTGGACCGCGAGCGCTAACTCGGTCGTTAGGATGGCGACGCGATCACTGTGTCCGCTGGTGGTGGGATCTCGGGATTCAATGGCCTTAATCGACGCATGAACGAAGCTTTCGAAAAGTTTTTCGATACTTTCGCTCAACTGGGCGTTTTCAATGGCCACCGCCGCTTGGGAAGCAAAAACCTGCATCAATTCTTTATCGTCGTCATCGAAGCTGATGACATTTTTGACGTTGAGGACTTTGGTTTCGCTCATCTCTTTGACCCCCTTGGGAGTCAGTTTGTTGATGAGTTGGATCACTCCTCGAACTTGCCCGTGGGCCGTAATCATCGGCACGGCGAGCATGGATTTTGTGTGATACTTTCGCTCTTTATCGTAAGCGGGATTAAAGCGGAACGGAGAGTCCTCAGGCATCGCGTAGCAGTCGTCGATGGACAGTGTTTCTTTAGAGAGGGCGCAATAGCCGGCGATACTGCGTTTATTAATTTCGAGAACACCATCCTGCTCTTGAGCGCCGGTGCTGCGATTGATGGTCCGTAAAAAACGGAGGACGGGAATCTTTTGTGGTGTGAGGAGGGGATTGTTTTTAGAGTCATGAAACATCATTTTCTTATCGATCAAATAGATGCTGGCTCCCTCGGCCTGAGTGACTTCCAAGCATTTATCCAAAAATAACTGCATTAAATTGGTGAGTTCTTTTTCGGAGGACAACGCAACGCCAATCTCAATCAGCGTTTTAAATCGTTCTAGCATGGAAGGTTTTTCTTCAGGTTTTTTTCTCATCAAGTTACTATCGGTTGTCTAAATTATTGAATTAACGTCTTGATCTGTGTTTTTCTCACTTTGAGACATGCTTTTTATAATTACGCCTAAGGTCCTAAAGTTTAGCTCTCAAAATGTCGATAAATGGCTATGATCGCCGGGGGAAAACGTCAGAAATTCTTATCCGTTGGTATTTGCCTTGTCCTTGGGCTTGTGCTGGTTTTGCCGTTTCAAAACTGCGGCCTCGAGCCCACTGCGGCCACAGGCACGGGGAATACCTATTCGAATGATGAAGATGACGACACTCCGGATTGCTTAGCCACCGCGGTCGACTGCGGTCCCAACTCGGCCTATTTGCAGATCAGCGTCGATATAAAAAATCCGCTCCAGCTCAGTCCCGGTACATCCATGCTGACGGTCTCCGGGCGTTGTAACACCGGGAACTTTCCAGAACACTACATCTCTTGGCAGTGGACGGATTCTGCAGGGAACGTGATGGCCTCGCGCAACGACTCTTCGATTTGCGTTCGCGGTCGTTATCAGATTTCAGTGGTATTGGCAGGGATCAACGATAACGAAGTGCAAACGATTCGTGCCGAAATTATTGGATTGCTCGAGGGAAATTCTATCCGCAATTATCAAGCGGGCGGTTCGGCCGAAGCTGATTTTAGTCGAATGCCGCCACCACCACCTTAATCCAAATCGAATTGAGTTTTCTGAGTGGACGTCCATTGCGGTTGGCTCGATTTTTCTAAAAAGTAATTTCCAATGACTAAAATATCTAAGTCGGTTTCCATAAAGCACCGGTAGGCGTCTTCGGCTGAGGAAACGATGGGTTCGCCTCTCACATTAAAGCTGGTATTGACTAAAATCGGGCACCCGGTCAGTTCGTAAAACTGACGCAGGAGTCGATGGAAGCGGGGATTGGTCTCTTGGTGGACTGTCTGTAGGCGTGCCGAATTGTCCACGTGAGTGACTGCGGGAATTTGGGAGCGATCGGTGTTTAATAGATCCATTCCCGTGCGTGCTAACTGTTGCTCCGACAAACTTTTAAGTTTTTCCTTTTTAACATCGACGGTGAAGAGCATGTAGGGACTCTCTCCTCGGAACTCGAACCATTCTTCAACCTTCTCCGCCAGCACCGCCGGAGCAAATGGTCTAAAACTTTCGCGGAATTTGATTTTGAGATTTAAATCTCTTTGAATTGTCGCGGAACGGGGATCGGCAAGAATAGAGCGATTGCCAAGAGCTCGAGGACCAAATTCCATAGGTCCGTGGACCCAACCCACCGCTTGCCCACGGCTCAGCGATTGTGCAGTTCGGGCCATCAGAGTCTCCTCCGATAGATTTTCAAAGACGGCCGAGTACTTTTCTAACGTGCGACGAGTCTCCATGGCTGTGGGCTCAGGGCCAAGATAAGAGCCATTCATCTGATCGTGAGTTTGAACCCGGCGCGGAGTTTTCAAATGAATGTGCTCCACAGCAAGAGCTGCACCGAGCGATCCTCCGGCATCACCAGAGGCGGGTTGAATCCAAATGTTTTTGAAAACATTTTCGCGGAGTAATAGTCCATTCGCCACACAGTTCAGGGCGACACCACCCGCTAGACAAACGTTCTCTTCTCCGGTGAGGGCGCGAGCATGATGGGCTATTTTTAGAACAATATCTTCGATCACCCTTTGTATCGAAGCGGCGAGATCCATCTGCTCCTGAGTGACTTCGCCCTCCGGTATTCGGGGTCTCTCTCCAAAAAGATAAAGCCACTTTTCCGGGTTATACATTTTTTCGTCGGAAAGAAAGTTGAAATAGTCCATATTCAACTGAAAGGAGCCATCCTCTTTCACGTTGATCATATGGTTAAGAATCATGCGTCGATACTTCGGTTTTCCGTAGGGGGCCAAACCCATCATTTTGTACTCTCCGGAGTTCACCTTAAATCCGAGGAAGGCGGTGAACGCCGAATAAAGCAGACCCAGCGAATGAGGAAAACGAATTTCTTTTATAAAGCGAATTTGATGATCCTGACCATGAGCAATGGTGGTTGTCGACCATTCTCCAACTCCATCCATTGTGAGGATCGCCGCGGATTTAAACGGAGACGGGAAGAAGGCCGAAGCGGCGTGGCTGAGATGATGTTCCGAGAAAAGAATTTTTCCGCCGAGAGTTTTTTTGTTTCCAAAGTCCGGTGAAATTGACCGCAACTGACGTTGAATCATTTCCTTTTGGAAAAGTTTATCTTTAAGCCACTCCGGAATGGCTTTCAGAAATAACGGAAACCCGCTGGGGGCTGTGGCCAGGAAAGTCTCTAAGATCCGATCGAATTTATGAAAGGGCTTCTCGTAAAAAACAATGTATTCTAAGTCGGCCGGATGGATGTTCTGAGATTTGAGGCAAAAATCAATGGCATGTTTCGGGAAACTCGCATCAAATTTTTTACGTGTGAATCGCTCCTCTTGAGCGGCACAAAGAATTTTACCTTGGTGAATCAAAGCGGCG
Organism: Bdellovibrionales bacterium; assembly: GCA_019750295.1. NCBI lineage: Bacteria > Pseudomonadati > Bdellovibrionota > Bdellovibrionia > Bdellovibrionales > Bdellovibrionales bacterium. The sequence goes on from JAIEOS010000052.1 coordinate 21,957, forward strand.
GAGCTGTCGTGGTAAAAGGCGGAAATTCCTAAAATGGCCATTAAAACTGCTTCTCCATTTGTGACGGAGGCTGATCCTCTCGATTTTTCCAATGGGTGTCGACTTTGCGATTCCATTTCAGGGAGAGTTCATCTCGCCCCAAAATTTTAAAGAGAAGAGCCAGTGGCACAATCATCGCAAAGTACACGACGAAAAGGAGAAGAGGATTCATGATCTTAGAAATCAACTCACCGAACGAAATCCACTGTTTGTACAACCATTTAAGGACACTCATCCTTTAATTAAACGTCTCGACCTGTAAAAAGTAAACGTCCTCTGCATCTTGCGACCCGTCATCCTTGTAAAATTTAGAATTGTCTCTGTGGAGGTACAAAGACAGCGTGTTCCTGGGAGGCGGATGATACTTCAGGTCACCTTTGGAGGGAAAATTATGAAAACAATCATTTTATCGTTAGCCTTATGTTTAAGCACGACTTGGGCGCAAGCCAACATTCTTCAACTCACACCTGGAACCGAAACTAAAGGGGGAGTGACAATCTCTACCGCTGGAGTCGCTACAGCGAAAGGAGTTCAACACGAACTCGTCACCGTTGGGAGCGGAATTCGCGTGAAGTACTTGATTGGCTCGATTGGTACAAAAGTTTATGTGGCTCAGCTCTTAGTGACAGATCCTAATTCTTACAACAAAGCTGACGGCTTAAAATCCGCGGCAGCTCAATCTGTCTCGGCATTGGTTCTCTCTTTTGTGACAACAGTCCCTGCCAACAAGGTTTATAGTTCCTTCGAAGATGGACTTGTTACAAATAACGTCGACACTTCAGCTCCTGATGTGAGTGCATTTTTAAATGCCGTCAACAGCGCTGGAGAAGCGGCCAACGGTAAAAATTTAACTTTGCTTTTTGTTAAAAACGCCGATGGTTCAGAGACTCTCAGCTACGAACATACCAATGGAAAGGTTGTCGAAATCACTGGCTCGGCGGGGCTCGCCGAAAAGATCCTTTCCATTTGGCTTGGAACTCCGGTCGATGGTGATGATGGCTTAGCGGAACTTAAAGTTGAACTCTTAAAATAAAGATTAAGGAAAACCCATGAAAAATCTAATTCTTCTTTCGACTTTAATTCTGATCACTGGTTGCAAAATGTTGGACGCGGTCGATGCGGTCAACGAGACGCCGCAAAAGATGGACAACATGAATGCAGAAATGCAGGACATGAAAGGTCAGATGTTAAAAACCAACGAGGCCATTCGGATGCAGAAGTTGGCGATCGCGAAAGAAAACTTAGAGGACGAAAAAAATGGGATGATTTTAACTCCCATTCCTTTCGGTCTCATGGGTTACGCCAAACTATTTGCTGAGACGGCGAAAGTCGATGAGCTTGTTGCACAGACTTACCTTTACATCACCGACGTTCACGACGGGCTACCGGCACCCTCTGTGGGTGAGGATGGTTCGGCCCTCGATTTTACGGCAGAGCAGATTTCTCGAATCAATCAGTATAAATCCCATCGATTTGCAGCGATGCAAGCGATTGCGAACTTCATTCCGACAGAGGTTTTGGCGCAAATGATCGACGAAGAAATCATTGCGGGCGGTCGCTATCGCGAGACGGCTTTGGCTCTCCTGATGATGCGGGTGCAGTTTAATAAAAAAGTGATGTTAGATAATAGCCTCCTGGCTCAAGAGCTAAAATCGGTGGGCGCTTTGGAAAAAGCCTACGAGTATCTTCTAGATATCGAAAAAGTTTTCGCATTACCTTTTGCCAGTGAAATTGGCTACGATATGTATGGATTTTTACCTCCGATGAAGTCCGAAGTGGTTTTCTTAACTCCCGAGCTGATGAAGTCCATAATGGTGAACACCATTCAAAAGATCAATCTGCGAGGAAAAAAACTAAAGAACATCAAGCAAAGCCAATGGACGGGAGATGAGGCGAAAGACAAGGCTCAACTGCAAAAGAGCCAAGCGCGCGCCGATCAGATCTTCGCGGACCTCGACGCCAAGCTCCAACTCTGGAAGTAGTGGAAAGGCGTACCTTTTAATGATCGTGGGCGTCGGTGCCGCTGTCGTCGGCGGGGTTGACCAGATGTTGAGCCCCTTTGACGCACTCTTCGGCGATCCTTTGGCCTTTTTCGGAGCTCATAAAATCCTCAACAATTTTACCGACACGTTGATCGTAAGATTCTGGGCTGTCGGTATTGGGATTGTATTTTGTTGGAATGATTTGTTCCGCTTCGATTTTGTCAGTCGCGCACGTGCAGTACTCGCGCATAAATGTTTTATCTACACCTTCTTCAGCGTTGGTGCATGAATCTATAAAAACACTTTTGAAATCTTCTGGCCACTTTTCACTTTTTGAGGAGGCCACATCGGCCTCTGCTAAACCCCAGCCGAGTCCGTAGCGAAGACCTAACTTAACTCCGACGGCAACCAGGACAACAACGAGACCGCCGATAATTTTTGCTTTACTCATGATGGGCATCCTTCTCAGTGACGATTTAGAACCTTATCGGCGAAAGAGTGAATCATCTTTAGACAAAGGCTCGACTAAGGTACTGCAATCCTCATCTCCGTGTTAAAAGTATGGAATTTTTAAAGGTATGATTCGTTGTAACAGCTTTGAAGGAGACACAATGAAGCTCTATTCCATACTTAGTATCGCGGCATTCTTATTTATCTCGCAAGCCGGTGCGGACACTCCCACTTTTGATAACTTATCCGATGGAGATCTGGAGACCATCGCGAAAGATTTCTCGTCGATCTTTGTTCATACTTCGGCATCACCGCCCACGGCCTCCATCGTCGGCATTCAAGCCGCTGTCGTTGCCGGAGCTGCAGAGGTTCCAGGAATTCGTGAGATCTCTCGCCGCGTGGATCCTAACAGTGATATCAAGTATGCTCCGTTTGCGTTTCTCTACGCGGGTGTGGGTCTTCCCTTGGGATTTAATCTTGAAGCCAATATTCTTCCACAAATGAAGTTGAGTGGTTTTGAACTTTCTCATTATAGCGGAGCTGTTCGCTACAGTTTAACGGATGAGCTTCTTCCGGTACTTCCTTTCAATTGGTCAGTTCGCACTTTCTATTCGAAAAGCGCGATAAAATTTGACCAGTATATTGCTCCAGGAACGGTCAATGTGGATTTTGATAATAACATGCTGGGAGTTGAGACCATCGTGGGCGTCGATCTTCTTTTTGTGGAGCCTTACGCAGGGATTGGTTGGGTCACGAGTAACTCCGAACTTGAAGGAAATTCCACAGTGGACCCTGCATTCTCCATGTATGCGGATAACGTCAGTCGCTCTAAAAAGTCGACAGTGGACAGTGCGAGATTGATCGCGGGAGTCCAATTTAATTTAACCATCATCCGTTTGGGTCTTGAGTACAACAGCGTATTTGGAAACAGCCGTTATGCCCTCAAATTAGGATTTGCTTTCTAATTCCGATAAAAGAGGCCCTCAGCCTCGACGCCGAGTTGTTCCTTCGGACGCCATGTGGTAGCGTACGCCCCATGGCTGATGAGATTGTGTCCTCAGAAATTCAAACGACCGCCGAGGGCACAGGTCCCCTCTATCACAGGATTTATTCCGTAGATATTCCGATTCCCTTCGAAACCGCTCAGCGGGCCATGGATGATCTTAAGCTTCGTCTCAATGACTTTTCCCCTCAGATACTCGCCAAGTTTAACAAAGTTTCGGGAAGTCCGGATGTGCTCGCGGAGGGAGATGAGTTTTTTATTGATATTCTCGGGCCGTGGAACGGGCCTGTGAAGGTGGGTCGTGTGGCGGAGCACGAGTTTTCTTTGCTCACTTTACAAGATCACATGGAGTCGGGCGAAATTCATTTTCGAATTTTGCCGAAGCCGGAACAGAGCGTACGGTTCGAGATCGAATCTTTAGCTCGCAGTAAAGACAGTCTGGTGGATTTTATTTATGACAAAATTCCCATCGCCCAATTTTTCCAAACTGAAATGTGGTCACAGGTCTGTACAAAGTTCGCATCATTCGCCTTTGAGTTGCAGAATGGTAGTGTGCCTAATTTAATGCAGTTTGATGTTCAGATAGAAACGGCCAAAAAAGATGAGGAGTCGGGTCAGTGGATTCAGGTATAGGTTGGCAAAAATACTCAGAAAAAATTAGTGGCCTCGAAGATTTGGATTACAACTTCGATGCTCAACTTTATCACAATGCCCAGGAAAAATTAGGATGGAATATCGATCGCTATGAGAATTGCATCGGTAAAGAAACGCCGGGAGCTCCTCAAGACGGAGGGATTTTTCTCAAAGCGAAGGAGATCATTCAGTTTTATAAATTTCCCGATCCCTCTTTAGTGGTGGGAATTTTTGATCCCCAAAGAGATCTCGATGGGCGAAACATGTTAATTCGCGCCAGCTTCCTTGGTCTTACTTTTTATTTTGGCGTGAGAGTGAGCGCCGTGATTGATCAAGTCCAAACGAATTCTCGGGGAAATCTTGAGCATCAGTGGGGCTATTCTTACCGCACGCTGAAGGGCCACTTTGAGGTCGGGGAAATTACGTTTCTCGTTCAAAAGGATACGGTGACGGGCGAAGTTTTTTTTAAAATTGAGTCCTACTCTAAGGCAGATCGCATCCCCAATCTATTTTATCGCGTGGGCTTTAAGATTTTTGGTCGCCGACTTCAAAAGTACTTCGCGACAAGCTCCATCGAAAGAATCAAAGAAATGGTCAACTCGTAGGGTCCCGAGCTAACGCAGAACTTGTGTCATGCAATGGATATAGCCATCAGATAATCCCCCATTATGTAGGGCTTCGCCCGACTCCACAAATCGCGTTTTGAGATGAACACCTTCGAGATCTTTCTTTAGGGAATTTCTCAAATATCGCGATCCTGGATCCAAAACAACATAGGAATTCCCGACCACTAAACCATTGGTCAAATTGGGAAAAAGCGGACGGGCACTGCGCCGCTCGATCTTATGATCTGGAGTGAGGTTCGCGAGGTATAAATTGGGGACTTCAATCCATTGGATCTCGCACGGTGATGCGAGATGGATCGTCTGAGAGATCCGCTTTTTTGTTTCGGAAAGCTCTTGAGAAATCAACTGCTGCACGGCTTTAAATTCGTTTTTAAAGTAGGTACTTTGAGTGAAGTGTTTCCACCTCATGTTCTCGCATTTTTCGGTTTTCAAGTTTTTACACAAATCCCCGAACACCAAAATGTCCTTAAACTTTTTATTTTCGAAATTTTTGGGGTCGTGAATGAATTCGTTGGGATGTTGCAAAATATAATCGAGAGCTTTTTGCGGATCAGCAATGAGAGCCGTGATTTTACATTGAGAACCATTGATGTTCTCAAAAAGGATGGGCTTCACCACTTCGTCGATGTGACCGAGGTAGAGCCATTGAGTGGGGAGGACTTCTCGTCGATCCGTGGGAGAAAAGATCAGCTCGGAGAACTCCAACGCGTGTTCGCGATCCTGAAAATCACTCAGTCCAACGAAGCCCACTTGAGGTGTCCATTTTTCAATATTTCCTCCGACGACTCCGTGAACGGCCTCCCCCGTCTCAAAACCGGGTTTTGTCGGGGGTGATTTCTTTTTGGAAGGGGCATCGATCACCACCGCGCGGCTATTTAAAGCTTTTGCGATATTTTGAGCCGCAGAGAGCTGCTCTGAATTGACGTAGGGGACGCCAAAGATAGTCTCGCCCTTGGGAGTTTTATAGACCTCGAATAGGTCTTGGAGCCAGTAGTAGGGTTGTGACGAAATCAGAATAAACTTTTCGTTTTTTGAGAGTCCTAATTCCTGCTGAAACCGTCGAAATACAAGGGGTGATCCGACAAAGACTAATTTCTGATCCTCACCCAGAGATTCGACGATCGCCTGAGTGATGTTGGCGGCTGCGCGATAGAAGATTTCATCCAAAGGCGAGCCATCGGTATTTGTCGGTTCAGAAATAAAAAAGAGTTTTGGTCTTTCGGACTCGGGCTGAAGAGTGAGCGGAGTTTTCGTCCACGTGTTCGGGGTTGACGAGCAGGCAGATAAAAAGGCGAATAAAAGTGTACTGATAAGGCGCATGGTTCGAGTCTACAGAGGTCTTCTCTCAAAGAGAATGAAATTGTAGACTCAGTCACCTAGGATTTTTCTGCGAGTCTCTTTTTACGGATCCGACTATGTTTGATTCCGTAAGTGAAATAAATCACAAATCCGAACATCAGCCAGACGAGGAGACGCAACCACGTGTCGAGCGGCAACCCGGACATCACCCAAAGGCAGGCGAGGGCTCCGGCGGGCGCAACGATCCAAGCCAAAGGAGTTTTAAAAGGTCTTTCGAGATGAGGTTGAGTGATCCTTAGAATCGGCACTCCAATGCAAACGAGAACGAAGGCGAGGAGGGTTCCGATCGAAACCAACTCTCCCACCAAACTCATCGGCATCGCACCGCCACAGATGGCGACAAAAATTCCGGTAATAACCGTGGCCACGTGAGGCGTTTGAAATTTGGCGTGAGTGCGATCAAACCAAGGCAAAAGACCATCTCGGCCCATGGAGTAGAACACGCGTGTCTGCCCAATCATCATGACGAGCATGACCGATGTTAAACCCGCCAGCGCTCCAAACTTGACGACAAACGAAAGCGTACCTTGAGCCCAAGGAGTCCATTGTCTGAGGGCAACAATGCGATCGACCCCGACGGCCACAGGATCCGCAACACCCAGCTCTTTGTAGGAAACCACTCCCGTCATAGTGAGCGACATGAGAATATAAATGATCGTGCAAATCACGAGTGAGGCTAAAATCCCAATGGGCATATCTCGTTGAGGATTCTTGGCCTCTTGGGCTGTCGTTGATACTGCATCAAAGCCAATATACGAAAAGAAAACCACTCCGGCTCCGGTGAGAACTCCCGGGAATCCGTAACTCCAAAAACTTTGCCCATGGCGTTCGCTCATAGATGGCGGAGGAATCAAAGCCAAAGGTCCGCTGGCGTCGGGGTTTGCAATCCAGTTATTGGTGTCGATAACAGCCCAACCCAAGGCGATAAATAATAGGATGATGGCAATCTTCACCATTACGATGATGTTATTCATCGTGGCGCTCTCTTTGATTCCCTTATAAAGAATCATCGTCACTAGTAAAGCGATCACTGAGGCGGGTAAATTCCAATATCCGTAGATCTCAGCACCGTTAGACAAAGTCACCAGCTCCCATGGTCCTTTTGTAAACATCAGCATCGAATCGGTGAGGGGAATCCCCAGCGTTTTGGTAAATAAAGAAACAAGGTATCCCGACCACGACGCAGAAACGGTCACGGCTCCGAAGGCGTATTCCAAAACTAAATCCCATCCGATGATCCACGCGATGAGTTCCCCCATGGTGGCATACGAGTAGGCGTACGCTGAGCCAGCCACAGGAACCATCGCCGCCATTTCGGAATAGCAAAGGCCGGCGAGAGCACAAAGAATACCACCGATAATAAAACTATAAACGATACCGGGCCCAGCGTAATTGGCCGCCGCAGTTCCGGTGAGAGAGAAAATTCCCGCGCCGACGATAGCTCCAATGCCGAGCATGGTCAGGTTGAAGGCACCGAGGTGGCGCTTTAAGCCTGCCGAAGATTGGTCGCCCGTATTTTTATCTGTAGCATCCGCAAGAAGTTCTGGAATGCTCTTTTTTACAAAAAGATCGAACATTTGTACCCCGTAAAAAGCGTGACTTTTCCCGCAACGTACAAAAGAGTCAAGATGATTAGTTTCACTGTTAAGTTATTATAATTTAAGGCGAAAAAAAAACCCTCTCTTGCGGAGAGGGTTAAGGATTTAATGAAATAGTTTGGATACTAAGCTGACTTACAAACTAGTAACGAGAACCACGACTGTCGCCACGGCCACCGCCGCCACCACCGCGTCCGCCACCGCCGCCGAAGCCACCACGGCCACCGCCGCCGCCTCCACGACCACCACCGAAGCCACCACGGCCGCCTTCACGAGGCTCTTGAGGACGAGCTTCACTGATTTTGAGTGAACGGCCATCCATCTCTGTACCGTTAAGTTGTTCGATAGCTTTCTGAGCTTCTTCGTCTGATGCCATCTCAACAAATGCAAAGCCCTTACTGCGACCAGTTGCTTTGTCCATAATGATTTTTGCACTCGAAACAGTTCCGCATTGGCCGAACGCTTCACTGAGTGATTCTTCTGTTGTTGAGAAAGGGATGTTCCCTACATATAACTTATTACCCATGATTCCTCTGACCTAATGGTCCTAAACCAAAGTTCACTCGCCTGAGCCAATCCCATAGCTAAAGTGATACTTTAAATGAGCGCTCAGATTACCAAAAAAGTCACAAATATCAAATTATTTTTGTAAAAACGCCCATGTGTATTGGAATCCCGAATAGAGACTTAAACCCAGGCTGAGCCATAGTCCCCAGTAGCCGATGGCACCGAGCGGAAGTCCTAGGACCGGCTCGTAGATAAGGATTGCGGGGAGGGCGACCATTTGGACCGCAGTTTTCCATTTCCCCAAAGAGCCTGCGGCAATGATCTCACTTTTGCTGGCGGCAAAGGACCTCAGTCCATTAATGAGAATATCGCGGTTGAGTAAAAGGAGGACCAAAATCGCCTCAATTCGACCCAAGGGAATGAGTAGGATCAGCACACTGGAAACTAAAAATTTATCGGCGATGGGATCTAAAAGTTTTCCTAAATCGCTTTCAGCGTCGAATTTGCGAGCCCAATATCCGTCGAGATAATCCGAGATGGAGGCCACAATGAACAGCGCCGAGGCCCACCAATTCCAATGTGGAATTTGGCCAAGAATGATCACGATCAGTAAAGGCACTGCGAAAATTCTTAGCAGAGTGGCCCAGAGTGGCAGCTGTTTTTTCCAGGGAGAAATTGTTGTCATTCTTGAGCTATCTCACGGGTCTAGTCGGAAGTCATCAGTGGACATAAAATGCTCCCTGAAGTCATAATAAGGGGATGAATAGTTGGCTTGGACTTTTGATCTTTTGGTGCATGGCTGCAGAGCCCGCCCCAACGCTGGTCCAGCCGGCCCCAACGGCGCCGGTAGTGAAAGAGCCCTGGTGGGAGAAGCCCACTTATCGCGAACGGATTCGCCAACAGCGCCAAGTCATCATCAGTGTAAAGAGAGATCCCGAAAAAACCAAACACGATCATTTAATGACCGGTGCTGGTGTGGTCCGTGCGACCCAAGCGTTCACTTTACAAAAAATTTTGGATTTTAAAGAGCTTCCAAAAATAAGTTCCTACTTTAAAAAAATAGTGCATCAGCCCGAATTGAATAGAGTTTATTTGGTTCTCGAAGCTTACAATTACGAAGCTCGAATGCTCATCATGTACACGGTGGAAACAGTGGGAGATCGGCGCATTTTTAACTGGAAGGTTGTTTGGGGCGGATTTCAAGGTATGATTGGAAGTATAGAATTAACGAGTCTTGAACCCGAAAAAACCGAAGTGATTATGCGGTCGAGTTTTGACGATAAGGAGATTCCGCTCCCATCGATTTTTACAGGGTTTGTTTTAGAAATATTGGTACAGCATGTGGCCAAAAGTATGCGCGACTATGTCGAGGACGCGTACAAAAACTCCAAAGGAGCTGGGGGAAAGATATGAGCGATAATAATGATCACGAAAAGCGAAAGTTTCGTCGAGTACAGGTTCAATCCTTGGGGTCTTCACTTTCCGGTTTGACCGTCCAATTGATTGGCACCGGGCCGGTCGAGCTTTACGACATCAGCTATGGTGGCGCTGCTTTTTCTCAACCGGATCACCAAAAAGTTTCTCTGACTGGAGAAACGGTGGAGCTCGATTTTTTTCTCAACGGGCAGAAGGCTCAAAATTTAACCGGCCGAGTGGTTCGTCTCACGCAAGATATGTTCGCTGTCGAATTTATGGACCCGTCGGCGGAAACCAAAGCCTTTGTCGATCGCTTGATTACAAGCCGCATGGTGGGTCTCAACATGAATTTGATCGATCCTCAGTTTTACCGCGGCAAAGAGAGTTTTTCGTATTGGTTCCATGGACCTAAAAATACCAATTTATTTTTATGGGAAGATCAGGGCCATCTCACAAAGGCATCGTTGGACCTGTTTGACGTGGCCCTTCACTGGGAAAATGGGCTCTTCCAAATCGACAACAAAATGAATCGCTCTGTTCAAGGTCGTCAACCCAACAGCTCCAATTTGGGAGAGGGTGTGTTTCGGCAGGCCGCTGAAATTTTGAGCCAAATGCGCTCCAATGTGAGTTGTTTAGAAGAATTTAAGCAGCACGTTTTTGATAAAGCACTGGTGAAATAGAGATCCTGGTGCTATCACCAGGTCATGTCATTTACCTACAAGCGAAAAATCCATTTTTACGAGACGGACGCCATGGCTATCGTGCATCATGGTGTGTATGTTTTACTTATGGAAGAGGCGCGAGTGGAGCTGCTTCGCCATCACGGGATTTTAGCGAAAATGCCTTTATCGAAAGTGAACTATCCCGTGCTCTCAATTCAGGTGGACTATCGAAAATCGATCACTTTCGATGACGAAGTCGAGATCCAGGTGACGCCAACCTTCGATAAAGTCAGAATCAGTTTCGAATACACTATAAAAACTCAGCAGAATTCAGAGCCGGTGGCTGTTGGAAAAACGGTCCATGTTGCCATGGATATGGAAACGCGAAAGCCTATTCGTATTCCCCCGGCCATTGCGGCGTTGGCAGAGAATGACAGTTGAGTCTTGGTTCAATTTATGGGAATTTAGCGCGCATTAAGGAGTCACAATGGATCGCAACTTAGCCATGGAATTTGTACGTATCACCGAAGCTGCCGCTATGGCATGCTCGCAATGGACGGGTCGAGGCGACTCCAATGCCGCAGATAAGGCGGCCGTGGATTCAATGCGAAAAGCGTTCGACTCGATCGATATCGATGGCACCATCGTTATCGGTGAGGGCGAGCGCGACGAAGCGCCAATGCTTTACATCGGCGAAAAGGTGGGTCGTGTGCATGATCTCGCTCCCAAAGTCGACATCGCTCTGGATCCCTTGGAAGGGACGAGTCTTTGTGCCAACGGTGGTGTCGGCGCGCTGTCTGTCATCGCGGTCGCTCAGCAAGGAAACTTTCTCCACGCACCCGATGTATACATGGATAAAATCGCCGTCGGCCCTCGTTGTAAGGGAGTCATCGATATTCAGGCCTCTCCTGAGGAGAACGTTAAAGCCGTGGCCAAAGCTCTCGATAAAAAAATCAGCGAAACTACTGTCGTCATTCTTGATCGTCCTCGTCATGCGGATATTATCCAGAAACTGCGCCTGATAGGTGCGAGAATTCTTTTGATCGGTGATGGCGATGTCTCGGCGGGAATCGCGACGAGCTGGCAAGATACGGGTATCGATATGCTTCTCGGCACGGGTGGAGCACCAGAAGGGGTGATCACCGCAGCCGCTTTAAAGTGTCTCGGTGGCGACTTCCAAGGTCGCTTGATCTTCCGTAAAGATGAGGAAAAGCGTCGCGCCGAAAAGATGGGTGTGGACGATTTTAATCGCACATACACTCGCGATGAATTGGCCAAGGGCCCTGTCATGTTCTGTGCCACTGGCGTCACTGACGGAGCTCTGCTCAAGGGTGTTCGTTACTTGGGGCAAGGACGCGTGCTTACTCAGTCCATCGTGATGCGCTCGGAGACCGGTACGGTGCGTACGATTGAGTCTCAGCATGACCTCTCCCGTAAGCCGACGGTATTTGCTGGAGGGATCGGGTGATTGGGGGCCTGAAGTGATGACCGTAGTTTGTTACTCGTGCGCGGCACCCAATCCAATCATTGATCGGGTGGGATTTCGCGACGAATGTTCGCAATGCCATATGGATTTACATGTTTGCAAAACCTGTGGCTTCTACGATCCAAAAGTTTATAATGAATGCCGCGAGCCTTCGGCAGAGGTGGTTCGCGACAAAGAGAAAGCCAATTACTGCGAGTACTATCAACCCGGCGGAGGAGCTGCCAACGAAGCGAAAAAACGCGAAGATCTCAAAGCGGCTGCCGAAGCTTTGTTTAAAAAGAAAGGTTAACCCCATGGCTGAAGTCAATCATGTCGAAATGTTCAACTGTACGCCCGAGGAACTTTACGCAATCTTGGTCGATTACGATAAATACCATGAGTTCTTGAAAGACGTTAAGTCTTGCAAGGTGATCGGGGAAAATGGTGGCAAGAAGTTGGTGGAATACAAAGTTTCGGTGATGAAAGAAATCACTTATGTGAATGAACACACCGAAAACGTTCCTCACGAGATCAGCTGGGTTTTTAAAAAGGGCGATCTTTTTAAATCGATGAGTGGCGGTTGGAAGCTCGAAAATATTAATGGAAAAACTAAAGCCAGTTATCGAGTGCAAGCTGAGTTTGGGATGTTCGTCCCGGGAATGATTACAAAAACATTATTGTCAGTGAATTTGCCGCTGATGATGCAAGCGTATAAAAAGCGCGTAAAGGAAATTTATGGAAAATAACGAAGTCACTGAGACTCCAAAAGAAAAAGAAGAGGTCGAATTGAACTGGGAAGACGAGGGTTCTCGAGGAAAACTTTCCGACGGAGTCAAGCGTCTCGTCGCCACCGGGATTTCGACGGTGATGATGTCCGAAGAGGGTGTACGCAGTTTCCTTCAAGATAAAATCCCCAAAGATGTTCTTGGGAATTTTTTAAAGGGCATGACAAAATCGAAAGAAGAGATCGTCAACCGCGTCGGCGCCGAGTTTGCAAAGGTGATCGAAAAGATTGATGTGGTCGAAGAGATGACAAAATTTTTACGCGACAACAAAATCAAGGCTTCTTTCGAGATCGAATTCGAAAAGAAATCCAAAAAAAATACGGACAATCAATAGTTCATGCAGCCGCGCCCGCTGGAAGTTACGCTTTATAAATTGTTAAAGCCCAAGGGAGCGGTTTCGTATTTACTGGCGGTCAGTGGCGGATGTGATTCGATCGCCATGCTCCACGCCTTTGCTCAATTGCGTATGAAAATCGGCTTTTCTCTTTCCGTCGCTCACATTCATCACGGGGTGACGACCGGAGAGTCCTCTTCCTTTCGTGACGACGCCTGGGAGTTTGTTCGCACTCAATGCAAAAAACTCGATATTCCCTTCCACAGCAATAAGGCCTCGCCGGCGCAACGGATAAAGTCCGAGGGAGAATCTGAGGCCCAGTTGCGGAAATTTCGCAGACAACATCTTAAAGAATTTTTAAAGACGACGAGAAGTGATTACGTCGTAATGGCCCAACACTCCGATGATCTTCTCGAAACACGTTTCATTCGTTTGCTCCGAGGAGTGGGAACTGAGGGTATTGTGGCGATGGAGCAAGAAAAAGGCGCTCTGCTTCGACCCTTTCTGTCGAATTCGAGAGAGGATTTAAAAAGGTACCTTGAGCATCTCGGTGAATCTTGGTGCGAAGATCCCTCCAACCAGTCGAAAAAATATCTGCGAAATTGGCTTCGTCAGTCATGGCTGCCCCTCCTCGAGCGAAAAAGGCCTGGAGCCTTACGGACCCTAGCTCGTTCTCTCGAGATTTTAGCTCAAATGACAGAGGCTAAAAGTGACGACGGCAAATATATTGAAGATCAGCGATTGTTGCGCCCAGTTTTTTTGCAATTGTCCCTCTCGGACAAAAGGCGAGTCGTGGCGAAATACTTTGGCCAGTGCGGATTTGAAAATTTCGGTCTTTCCCATATAAATGAACTAATTAAGCGTCTTGACGTCGAACAGAATGATCTCACATTTAGACTATTGAAGAAAAATTGGCGAGCTAACGCACGGCACATTTGGTTCGAAGAGTAAATTCAGGATACAATATTCGCTAGGAATGAAAATGGCGAGTGGAACTTGTCGTTGAGGAGATTGAAATGAGTTCATCACAAAAAACTATGGCATTTTGGGCGTTGGCGCTGGTGGTTGCGCTCATTGCTGTGCAGTTCTACCAGCAAAAGGCAGACACCTTCATTCGTGATTTCGATTACTCCAAGTATCACACCGCTGTTGATCAAGGAAAAGTGGAATCCGTAAGTATCCGCAAGTCTGATGGCAAGATTAGTGGCGTGGTTAAAGATCAATACGCCAAAGAATTGGGCGGCAAAAAATTTATCATCGACGGTGATACGGGCGATGAAGAGCGTCGCTTTCTTGAGCGCAACAATGTGGTGTTCAATTACGAGAGCAGTCAGGAAAACTCCTATTTGATTATTTTGTTCAACTGGCTACCGATGCTTTTTATCGTGGGTTTGTTGATTTTTCTATTTCGTCAGATTCAAGTGGGCGGCGGAAAGGCGATGTCGTTCGGTAAGAGTCGCGCTAAGCTCTTGACCGAGAACAAAGCTAAAGTTCTTTTTAAAGACGTAGCCGGCGTCGAAGAGGCAAAAGACGAACTTAAAGAGATCGTGAGTTTTTTAAAAGATCCTAAAAAATACACTCGCCTCGGCGGAAAAATCCCTAAAGGTGTGTTGATGGTGGGACCTCCGGGAACGGGTAAGACGCTCTTAGCGCGCGCTGTGGCCGGTGAAGCGGGTGTGCCGTTCTTTACAATCTCGGGTTCAGACTTTGTCGAAATGTTCGTAGGTGTGGGCGCGAGCCGCGTGCGCGATCTCTTCGAACAAGGGAAGAAGAATGCTCCGTGCTTGATCTTTATCGATGAGATCGATGCTGTTGGTCGCCATCGCGGTGCCGGTATGGGCGGTGGACACGATGAGCGCGAGCAAACATTAAACCAGATGCTGGTGGAGATGGATGGGTTTGAAAGTAATGAAGGTGTGATTCTCATTGCAGCGACCAATCGTCCTGACGTATTAGATCCCGCACTCCTTCGCCCAGGTCGTTTTGATCGACGAGTGGTGGTGAGCGCCCCGGATTTAAATGGTCGTGAGCGAATTCTTCAAGTTCACGCCAAAAAAGTTCCATTGTCTTCGAACGTAAATCTTAAAAAAATTGCTCGTGGGACTCCGGGCTTTAGCGGCGCGGATCTGGCGAACCTCGTCAACGAGGCGGCTTTAAATGCGGCTCGACTGGATCATAATAAAGTCACCATGGAAGATTTTGAGTTTGCGAAAGATAAAGTTCTTATGGGTGCAGAGCGCCGCTCAATGGTGATTAGCGAGGAAGATCGTAAGATCACAGCCTATCACGAAGCGGGACACACGCTCATTGGAAAATTAATTAAGGGAACAGATCCAATTCACAAAGTGACGATTATCCCTCGAGGTATGGCTTTAGGGCTCACTCAATTCTTGCCTGAAGATGATCGTTTAAATCTATCGAAGCTCAAAGCTGAGAACATGCTCGTGATGATGTTCGGTGGTCGTGTGGCCGAAGAAATTATTTTTACAGATTACACGACAGGCGCAGGTAACGACATTGAGCGTGCGACCAATATTGCTCGCCGTATGGTGTGCGAATGGGGCATGAGCGAAAAGCTAGGACCTCTCTCTTACGGGAAGCAGGACGGCCCCGTGTTCTTGGGCATGCAACAGCACCAGGCTCGTGAGTACTCGGAGTCGAAGGCCGAAGAGATTGATTTAGAAATTCAGAGAATCATTATGGATGCTTATAATAAAGCTCACCGGTTGTTGACAGACCATCTTCCGCTGCTTCATGAGCTTGCGAAAGCGCTTCTCGAGTTCGAAACGATCGATGCCGAACATGTTGAGATCATTTGTAAGGGTGGAACCGTGGACGATGTTCGTCGCCGCATTAAAGAGAACGAACAGTCCATGGCGAAAGAGCAAGAAGAGGCTCGCACCAAAGATGCGGCTCAAGAGCGCGAGGAGTTGATTGCCACTCCTGGCCGTGGATTAGGCGATCCTGATCCTCTCGGTGTTTAACGAGATCCGCAGATGATAAAAAAAGAGCGCTACAGGCGCTCTTTTTTTTAGCTCTACATGTTTGATTCTAAAATCCAAAGGCGCTGCACTTTTCGAGTGAAACGTTGTTTCCTTGTGTGAACGGTCCGCTAAAGTCACCTTTTTGAAATTCTGGATATCCATGGGGCCAGCCTTTTTCATCTCTCAAGATAAACTGAATTGTGGCTTTAGATCCATCTTGTGTCTTGAGAGTGTAAGTTAAAAATTTTGAACTTCCACTCACTTCGACCACACGAGTTTGGTTGATCACCGATGACTGGTGGCGAGTTTCTATGGACAGTACGCCGGGGGACTTTTGCACAGTCTCTTGGACTTTGACCGAATCCAATGCCAGTCGGTAGCTCAGGTTGCCGTGACCGCAAATGATGACTTCTTGATTGTCGAAAGGGGAAGCTATTGCCAGAGTAGAACCCAGGGATAAAATAGCAAATACGAGGTGTTTCATACGATCTCCTTTATTATTATAATCCATCGGTATCATTGGGGCGTTTAAAGGGCTACGGGCGATGAATTTTTTTTAAGAAATCTAACATAAGGGTATGAATTTTAGCTTTAGAGGCCGTGCACGGAGATTGATGTCTATAGAAATTACATTTCGGAAAAGTCACTGGTCAAGCTGAAGGAGGTGACGTTATGTCTTTCTCATCCATGCGACCCATATATCTTTCCATCTTGGTTTTGATTCCATTTTCCAGTGGCCTTGCGAGTTCGGTGACCGAACTTCATGCGGTGAGACCCGCTCGATGCTCAAATATTTTCTCCAGGGGTAAACTAGAAAACTCAATGGTTGTGTCTTTTCCGCTTTTGGAAAAGATCCCACCCCTTGAACCCATAGAAGCCTTCCTACGTGACAAAGACCAAGATGGGAAAGCTCATTATTTTTATTATGGCTGGGGAGAGCGAGCCCCCTTCGGAGAAAAAGACACGGGAGTTTGGCGTCGAGAACCTTCGATCAATAGTCGATTTGATGTTTTCATTCTTAAGGCCGAGCCATTGGTGCCGACCGCAAGTTGGAATCTCCAAGGGCAGCCGCGAGTGGCAAAAATAGATGAGCTACGCTCTCAATATCGCCTCGTCTCTTACGCTAAATTTCCGGTGCCGCGATTTTTCACTCTGGTCCATCAGACGATCTTCTTAATGCGTGGAATTCAAAGCCACGTCACACACCAACGCTACGAATCTGCAAAAGTAGATTTGTCCACAATCGTTAGTTCTCGTCCAGTGGTCGAACGACTAGAGGACTTCATTCGATCGTGGGAGACCCGAGACGGGCGAGAAAAGCACATTCAGAGTTTAATGCTTTCCACCGTGCGGGAGGCCTTCGCGGAAAGTCGTGAGGGGGATATTCCTCTATTTATTCTGTCTTTATCTTCTAAACTGAACGCGCTTTTTCCTCCCGAGATTTCTGGGACATTGGTGGACTCCCTCCGCTCATTTCCAAGATAATCTTTGGTTTTTTTTGTCTCATTACGAGACGCGAAACATCCCACATTTAAATTGTCGAACTTCTATATAGCTCCTTCTGGGAATCTCTAGGTGAAAGTCCAGTGATCGTTATGAGATCGAAGTAGAGAATTTGAAGCGATGACTTTCAGTTTTTTAAAAAGCCGTCGATAATCAGTTTATGAAACACGTCATCTTCATCGTCGCCTGTGGCTTTTCATCTCATCTCTTTGCCGATGAAACGCCCATACTCAGTTCCAAAGAGCGCGTCATGCAATTAAGTCAGCAGTACCATCAACAGCGCCGGTTACAACAAATCGCCGTGGAGCAAAAAGAGGCTGAAGCGCGCCACTTCAATCCCGACAGGACCTACGATAGTTTCACCTTGACCGAAGCCGACGAAATCCACGCCCCAGTGGCGAGCCGAGCTCCCGCACAAGCGCAGTGATGCACAGATTCTGCCAAGCACCTCGAGAGAAGAGTTTTCGAAATTTCATCCATCCCTGAGAGCGTTGTCGTCTTGGCATCCCGCCAAGCCGAATTAAACCATTGTTTCTATTTTCATTTTTATCAAAAAAAACAAATTCCCAATCAAATAGGAAGCCCAAGGGGCAAGGATGCCCCGCGCGGAAGGCCTCCATGGATGGACAGATCGAGAACAAATAATCACTGATGGTCCAGAGGAAAAAACGGCAAATTACTCATCCCATAACCTAGGTTCAAGTATTAAGTGCAAATTTTCCCTCGAAGAATGCTTCCATCGGAGTGCGAAAGCCAAGTTTTTTCCT
>JAIEOS010000053.1 GCA_019750295.1 Bdellovibrionales bacterium
TTTAAAGAAGTGACAGAAAAATACCCGAGCTCCAAGGAAGCCGCTCAGGCCAAAGCTAAACTTAAAAAGTTATAGGAGACTCATGTTAGTCCTCGCCCTTGAGACAAGTTGCGATGACACCTCCGTCGCACTGGTCGACGACACCGGTTTGGTGTTTGGGGTGGCTACCGCCAATCAGGACACACTCCATGATGTCTTCGGTGGTGTCGTTCCTGAAATCGCAGGTCGCAAACATCTTGAGCAAGCCACTCCTTTGATTGATCAATTGCTCCAAAAAACTGGGATCACCATGGACAGTGTCGATGGCATTGTGGCCACTCAACGACCTGGGTTGATTGGCTCTCTGATTGTCGGGTTAGTGACGGCAAAGACACTTGCGCTTTCTCTCAACAAACCATTTATTGGAGTTCATCATATTGAGGGGCATATCCTTTCGGCCTTTTTAAGGGACGAGCCTGCAACGGCAGAGAAGTTGATCGAGGACCCTTATCTCGCGTTAGTGGTGAGTGGGGGACATACGCATTTATATCATGTTCCACAGCCGCATCATTACAAGCTGATAGGTAAAACGCAAGATGACGCCGCTGGTGAGGCCTTTGATAAATTCGCCAAGATGCTCCAGTTAGGCTATCCCGGCGGCGTGAAGGTGGATCGACTTGCGGCTCAAGGGGATCGCACGCGATTTCATTTCCCGAGATCGATGATCAAAGAGAAAAATTATGATTTCAGTTTTTCAGGCTTAAAATCTTCGGCCCAGAGAGAGCTGGCGGCGCTCAAAGATCCAAAACCGGTGGTTGATCTCTGCGCCTCCTATCAAGAAGCGATTGTCGATGTTCTCACGTATAAACTCTTTAGTGCGGCAGATGATTTGGGAGTGTCCAATGTTGTGATTGCTGGGGGAGTCAGTGCCAACTCTCGTTTGAGAGAATTGGCTCATTCTATGGCAGAGCAAAGAGATCTCAATTTGATTGTGCCACCCCTTAAATATTGTACCGATAATGCGGCGATGATTGGTTATGCAGGGGCGCTTCGACTCGCAAACGGCGAAACATCTCCTCAGGACATTGCTCCGCAAGCTCGCGCGGAGTTAAAATAATGTCTCTCTACGCCGACGAAATTCTGAAAGTCAAAACACTCCTTAAGGAGTTTGAGCGCTATTCTAAAAAGTCTTTAGGTCAAAATTTTCTAATCAATCGCCAAAAGATCGAGCTCATTATCGAAACGGTGAGAGCTCTAAATCCAAGTCGACTGATTGAAGTCGGTCCGGGACTTGGCGCACTGACCACTCGGCTCGAAGTTTTAACGGATGATTTTCATTTGATTGAGCTCGATGATGTTTTTGCCCAGTATTGGGAAGACAAAGGTAAGACGGTGGTGCGGGGGGATGCTTTACGTATTGATTGGTCTCAGGTGGCCGATAAGCCCTCCGTTCTGGTGAGCAATTTGCCCTATCAAATTGCCGCACGTTTAGTGGTCGATCGCTCGATCGCGCCCTTTGAGCTCACCGCGATGATTTTGATGTTTCAAAAAGAAGTGGCCCAGAGAATGACCTCTAAGCCTAAAAGCAAAGACTACGGATTGATCTCGGTACTTGCGCAGACGTTTTGGACGGTTAAAAATTTAACTGATCTAGGACCTAACGATTATCATCCTCCGCCCAAAGTGGCGAGCCGAGTGCTCACCTTTGTTCGCAAGTCTGTGGATCCTTCCCTCGCCTCGGAAAAGTATCTCGCTTTTGTAAAAGCCAGTTTTGCCCAACAGCGCAAATACCTTAAAAAGAATTTAACCGCACTTTACGCTGAGGAAAACATTCTGAATGCCTTTGATGAGTTAGGTATTTCTCCCCAAGCTCGCCCGGGGGACATTTCCGTTGAACTCTATGGGAACTTGTATAAATTGCTAGCAGTATGAAGATCATCAGCGAAAACCGTAAAGCCTGGCACGATTACGAAGTCCTCGAGAAGATGGAGGCGGGTGTCGTTTTAACCGGAAGTGAAGTGAAATCGATTCGTGCGGGCGCCATTAATCTCAAAGACTCCTACGTGGCCTTTCGGGGTGACGAAGTTTTTTTGCAGAACGCTCACATCAGTGTGTATCAGCAGGCGAGCTATAATAATCATGAGCCCGAGCGGGCTCGTAAGCTTTTACTCAACCGCTCTGAAATCAACAAACTCGCCGGAAGAATTTTCGAAAAGGGTCTCAGCTGTGTTCCCTTAAAAATGTACTTCAAAGACAGTCGAATCAAGGTGGAAATTGCAGTGGTGCGCGGTAAAAAAGCTCACGACAAGCGCAGTGCTTTAAAAACAAAGGACATGGCTCGAGAGACTCGCGAAGCCATGAAGAAGACGCGATGATTTGGATTTTTATAGTTGTCTCGGCATGGGCTCAAAACGTCACCCCTTCCAACGGTGGTTTGGGAGACAGCTACAAAGCTCCTATCATGGAGAAGTTCAATCTTTTGCAGGGTGAGTGTCAGCCTCGAAATTTGCGCACCTCATTTATCGAGATCATCAATCAAGAGCGTCATCGCACAATTATAGAGCTCCGTAAATCCAACGCGGTCGAAGCCGAGAAAAAAGAATTCCGTAAAAAATTTGATGAATTTGTAAGCCATATCAAAAAAGAATTTGAAGGCCACTATCCTATTTATCGCAAGCGCTGCCAGCCACAGCCCGAGAAAAAGCAGGTCAACCCGGCTCTGGAAGAATTCAAGCACTTCCCCAAAGGCAAAGCCATCCAACTCCGCCCCGGGTAATATGTGCGTGGCGGTGGGGTGATGGTCCTATAAAAAAACCAAAA
>JAIEOS010000054.1 GCA_019750295.1 Bdellovibrionales bacterium
CACATCGGTTCGCCGCTTGAGTCCCATAAAACTATATTTGCTGTTAGGCATAGGAGCGTTCGGCATAAACAAGGTGCAAGTGAAACTTCCATCCGTGTTTGGGAGCGCGATCATCATGTAGGTCCCTCGGGGCCAAATGTGCAGCGCATTTTTTTCCATTTTGTAATCGCCATTGGACTTTGCCGGCATGACGAATTCTTTATAACCGTGCGACAGTTCTTCGTTGGTGGCGGCCATCAAGGCTTTCTCTTGGAGAGTGTCGCGGGCCTCCGACGACGATCCATCCGTCCCAATAAAAATCTCGTACTCCTGAGGAGCTTTTGCACCGTTGGTCGTCGTTTCGAACAACGCCTCTTTGCGCTCAAGATCCATACCGATTAACTTTTGGTTAAAGAACAATCGCACCGACGAATGTTTTTCGGCCTCATCGAGTAAGAAACAATTGAGCCATCCCCGCGAGATCGAATTAATATACTGACTGTCAGAGGAACCATACTGTTGGTATGTGAGTTCTCCCGAGTGCGCATGCATCATACGACCCTTCATCGGAATGGCTTCCTTGCGAATGTCCTGCTCGAGCTCCAAAAGCGACAGCGCGTGCAGTCCGCGAGTCGATATCGCCAAATTGATGGAGCGTCCCTCACCCACCGCACCCAATTGCTTGAGCCGTTCTCGAGGATCCTTTCGTCTCTCATACACATCGACCTGAAAACCTCGCCGCGCGAGAAACAGCGCCAGGAGCGAACCGACTAAACCAGCGCCACAAATCGTAACTTTATTTTTTTGCATAGAGCTCAAGCCTTTCTACAAAGCGATAACAGTCCATATAGGAATTGTACAAACCTGTCGGAGCCACGCGAATGATATTGGGCTCTCGGAAGTCGCAGATGATGCCCGCATCCCGTAAATCTTTAACCATTTCGCGAGAAGAGTTTTTAATTTTTAGGGACAGCTGCGCCCCCCGCTGCTCTGGATCTTCGGGGGTGAAGATTTCTACAAATCCTTGGGGAAGTTGCGCTAGCAACTCCCACAAGAAGGTCGACATTTTTTTTGTTTTTGCGCGAATGTTGATGATGTCCGCACGATCAAACACATCTAAAGACGCCTTTAGTGCCGCTAATTGAAAAATCGGTGGATTACTGAGCTGCCAAGCTTCGGCGCTCGGAATCGGCGAAAACTGCGACGGCATCACGAAACGAGTTTTCTTATCGTGTCCCCACCAGCCCTCAAAGCGCGGGATCGAGGGATCGGTAAAATGACGTTGATGAATGTAGATTCCAGAAATGCCACCCGGTCCCGCATTGAGATACTTGTACGAGCACCAGGCCGCAAAATCCACATTCCAGGTGTGAAGCTTTAAATCAATATTTCCCGCCGCGTGAGCCAGATCTAATCCGTAGATCGCACCCACCTCATGAGTCTTTTGACCAATCTTTTCGATTTCGAAAAGTTGGCCTGTCAAATAATTCACTCCGCCCAACATCACTAACGCGAGAGAATCTTTGTTGTCCTCGATGGTCTGCAAGATATCTTCGGTGCGAATAATGCTTTCACCGGCTCTCGGGAAAACTTCCAAAATCGCCGTGGACGAATCAAAACCCACCGTTTTCGAATGGAAGCGAGCCTGAGAGGCCACCGCATATTGGTCCGAGGGAAATGCATTCCCCTCGATTAATATTTTATAGCGTTGTTTTGTAGGGCGATAAAATGAAGCCATGAGGATGTGAAGATTCACAGTGAGACTATTCATCGCCACAACTTCTTCTGGCTTTGCTCCCACCAGATGCGCCAAAGAGTGCGTCACCGTCTCGTGATAAGGAAGCCACGGATTTTTCGCCTCGAAGTGTCCTTCCACGCCCAGCATGGCCCAGTCTTTGAGCTCTTGGAGAATCGCCTCTTGCGTGCGCTTCGGCTGTAGGCCTAAAGAATTTCCGCACAGATAAATATAATCATCCCCATTAGCCATTTTAGGAAAATGAAATTCATCACGGTAGATATAAAGAGGATCCTGCTGATCCAACTCTAAAGCTTTTGATTTCACAGAAAATCTCCTTCTTTATGGCCCAACCATTCTAAAGCTGTTCCCGACAACAATCTCTTTTGAATTTCTGGAGAAAGTCCCATCTCTTGGATCATGGTGCCAGGAACTTCCTCTCCTAACGGGAAGGGATAGTCACTTCCTAAAGCAATCTGGCTTTCCCCAAAAACAGACAATAAATATTTTAATTTTTCCTCATCGTGAACTAACGAATCGACATAAATCCGTTTGAGATAACTCGAGGGGCAAATGTCGTTATCGATCCCTACAAGATCAGGACGACTCTTAAATCCGTGCTTGATCCGACCAAAGGTCCCCGGGAAAGATCCACCGCCATGAGCGAATGCGATTTTGAGGTGCGGAAGTTTCTCGAGCGTTCCACTAAAAATCAATGAGCTGATCGCAACGGCGAGCTCGGCCGGCATTCCCACTAACCACTTTAACCAATACTTTTCCATACGTTCTGGCGCCAACATATCCCAAGGGTGAACAAAAACACTGGCTCCCAATTCCGCAGCAGCCTTAAAGAAAGAAAAGAACTCAGGAGCATCTAAATTCGTGCCGTTCACATGAGTCCCGATCTGCACTCCTCGCAATCCCAACTGCTTGACACATCTTTCAAGCTCCATAATCGCAAGCTTTGTATCTTGAAGTGGGACCGTCCCCAATCCCG
>JAIEOS010000055.1 GCA_019750295.1 Bdellovibrionales bacterium
TTTTGCATGATTTTATGTCCAAGGCCGAGGGTGGATTTCAAAAGCCAACTTGCACGAGAAACTCGAAGACGAGTCCACAAGCGAGTTTGTTTTCCCATGGATTCGAGGTAATAGGTGAAAGTGATTTCGGATCCGAATCGAAACGTAATGAATTCATTTTTAATAAAATCAGAGATCGTGGCCATGGGGATTTTTTGGCCCTTTTCGATATCGATAAGTTTTGGGTCTATCACCTCCAGGCTTTTTCGTCCCAGGTTATCGAGCCAATCATAGCTGTACCATCCCGCCCGGCCGTTCCCCATCTGTGCGAGCCACGGCCAAATTGAATCTGCGGAGGCATCAATTTCGATCCAGTGATCTTGAACCCAAGTCGTCTTTGAGAGATTTTCGTCTTTTGGATATTTCATAATGACCTATCTTCTGTGAGATTCACGCAGTTTGCGAACCACTCTATATGTGTTTGCGTACGCCTCCACACTTTTTTCGATGGGTTTGGCATAACCTCCTCCAAGAGCAAGAGAAATAGGAATATTTTCTTTGAGCGCATAGCTGATCACCATTTCGTCCCTGAGTTTGAGGCCCTCAAACGAGATTGACATTTTACCAAGGTGATCAAACTCCAGTGGGTCTACTCCGGTCTGATAAAAAATATAGTCGGGCTTAAATTTTTTTACGTCTTCGAGCCCTTGAGCCAGAGCTTCCAGATACATATCGTCCGTTGCCCCCGTCGGCAATGCGATATCTAAATGAGACGGGACTTTAATAAACGGATAATTTTTTTCTCCATGAATACTAAAAATAAAAACGCCTTCGTCATGTCCTAGAATGCTCGAATTCCCGTTCCCCTGGTGAACATCCAAATCGATGATCGCAACTCTTTGGGATAACTTTTCCTTTTTTAAATATCGTGTCGCCACCGCAATATCGTTAAAAACGCAATAGCCCTCTCCGCGATCGGCGTGGGCATGATGAGTGCCGCCGGCCAGATTCCCGGCAATACCGTCCACCAGAGCCGACTTCGCGGCCGCCAGCGCTCCGCCAACGGTGGCGCAGCTTCTGAGATACAAGTTATAGCTCCACGGAAAACCAATTCGCTTGATGATTTGAATATCGACAGAACCATCTCGCACGGACTCCACGTAAGCTGGGACATGAGCCAGTGATAATTCCTCCGGCGTCGCTTGGGGACTTTCGTGAAGTTGCTGCGGATCAATGATTTGATGTTCCACCAAATAATCGCGCAGCATTCGATATTTCTCAATCGGAAATCGATGATGTTCGGGGAGAGGTAGCGTGTAGAGATCAGAGTAGAATATTTTCATAGTTTTAGTGGACATCTTCACCAATACCACTTCTACGAACGAATCGAAAGTGCCGGTTTAAGAGAGCGGGCAAAAGCCTGTCAGATTGTCTTTTTGCCGCGGCCTCATCCTGCATCGGCCTACGTCTTAGGGCAACGGCCTCTATGGAGAACGAAGTTCGAGGAGAATCGCTCGGTGAGATTTCTAAGCCTTCCAGGTTCCTCCGTACTGGTAGCCCGGCTGACCGGATGAAGCCTCACAGCAGGTCTTACACACAAAAATCCAATTTTTTTGGGGAGAGATACGGATCCTAAAAGCCACCTTAATCTGAGATGAACAGAGGCTACAATTTTTTGTACGATCCAATTTGGGTGGAGGAGCTTTGGGCATAGGGCCGTATTATTTAAACTCTTTCATTGGAAGTGAAGGATGATTTTCAAAAAGATAACTCTCCAGTTGACCAAAATGATCAAAAGTCATGTAGGCGTCTGTTGTATCAAAATCCGGAGTTCGAGGACAGTAGATGGCCGTTTTGATATTGGCATTTTTGCCCGCCATTAAATCATATTTGTAATCGCCCACATAGATGGCCTGATGAGGGGAAGTGGAAAAATGCTGACAAATTTTTAATAACCCTTCCGGATGAGGTTTAGGATGAGAGTCCTCACGACTGATAATGAGGGGAATCTCTAGTCCGTGCGCCTTCAATGTATTTACAGCGATTTGACGTGAATTCAGTGTAAAGACACCGAGATGAATTTGATGCTCTTGCAACTTCCTGATGAGATTCTGTACCCCAGGAATAGGACTTGAGTTTTTGGAGCCCTCTTCCTCGTAAAAATGAACGATCTCTTTGGCTCTCTGCTGCTCCAAGCCCGACAGCGTATTTACGTATTCGACAATCGACTGTTGGCTGTCAATGCGAAGCGCCTCGTAAATTGCGGGGAAATTAATTTTGGAATCGACAAGGGTTCCATCCATATCGAAGATCACCGTTCTGTATTTCATTCGGTCAAGGTAACAGTTCCCTTTTGGTGATGCAAGAAGGTGTGTTGCGGCTCTGTCTCTTCATCGTCAAAACCGTAAATGTCGCCCATTAATGAGAGTTGTTGTTTGTATCAAACTTGATTTTAAGAGAACGATTTTTTTGAGAAAAATTGCGGAACAAGACGAGTTTACACCAACTGGTTATAAGATATTTATTAAATTGGCGTGCCCAGGGATCTGGCAGGAATGTTTTTAAATTTTTTGGATTTGATTTCCGATGGTTCTACACCGGAGAAATTGGCGTCCCCTACAGGGTTTTTGTAAAACGCATTTCCAGTATCTAACAATCTGTCTTTTTTATGACCAAAGACGATTTTGTAGGCAAGGATCTATATTCCAAACAAAAGCGGCTTTGTGGACGCCGGGGTTATGATATCATTAATGATTTCTATTCTTTAGTGCCCATTCTCCCATAGCTTTTAGAATTGGATCTAAAGACTTTCCTTTAGCCGTCAACTGATAGTCCGTTTTTGGTGGAACCACTGGATATTGTGTTCGTTTAATTAAGCCATGTTTTTCCAATTGTTTTAACTCATGCGAAAGCATTCGGTCACTAATCCCAGAGGTTAACTCCCTCAACTCGGAGTATCGTTTTGTGCCAGACCTTAGATTATAAAGAAGCATAGGTTTCCAGCGACCGCCAATCATGAAAATAAGCTCAGTAATAACACATGGATTTTGTTTGTTTCGCATAAATCTTATACTAACAAAAAATGCCGTACTTCTCAATAGTAAGTATCAAATGTATTATTATGAAAAGAGGTCATAAAGTGAAAAAACAAATTCTTTATATTGATAGCAGTCCAAGTCGTGAATCTAATTCTAGAAAATTAAGTAAAGTCTTTGTCGAGACTCTTTCGGTGAAATACCCTGACTATAAAATAGTGAGGCGGGACTTGAACTTAAGCCCACCCCCATTTGTAGACCAAGCCTGGATCGACAACGCCTTTCTACCCTTAGATAAACAAGATTCTCAAGTGATGCGAGTTCCCAACGAGATCGTGAATGAATTTAAAGATTCTGAATATGTTGTTGTTGGAATGCCAATGTACAATTGGGGTGTACCCGCGATTGTAAAAGCATGGATCGATCAAATCGTTCGAGCAGGAGTTACATTTTCCATGACGCCAGAAGGTATCGTCGGATTGTGCCACCCCGAGAAAAAAGTCATCGGTTTGATAAGTAGAAATGGTCGTTTTTTAGAAGGCGAGCCCTATGAAAAAGCGAATTTCCAGGACAACCACTTCAAGGGAATCATGAATTTTATCGGAGTTAAAAATGTCTATGTGGAAGCTCTTCAGGATGTGTTCAATCATGCGGAGTTTCAGAATAAATTTAATGAAGCGATTGAGAGAGTCAAGGCTCTGGCGCAGAGGCTTTAACCTTAGAAAGGATTATCAATATGCCATACGTAAATGTTCAAATTACCAAAGGTGCAACTAAAGAGCAAAAATCAGAGATTATTAAAGACATAACTGATTCCCTTGTTCGTGTTCTGAATAAAAAGCCCGAACACACTCATATCGTTATTCAGGAAATTTTAGACGAAGACTGGGGGTTTGCAGGTCTAAGAACAGACGAGTGGCGAAAGCTTAAAAAATAATCCGCAATTTACATCTGTAGAAAAAAATTTTTACACCCAGATTGGATTGCCGGCGGCTCCACAAAAAAGAAATAAAAGCTTTTAAAATTAAACGTCCCAATAGCATATTCGGCGAAAAACAAGTTCTGACGAAAACTCTAAAGAGAGGATCGACTGGCTAGTGCAGTGGCTTGTCGGATCCATTTTGTCCTCTGCTCATCTGATGACTTTCTGATCGGTCCCACGAGAAGTGTTTTCTTTGTTTTCATTCCACAAAATTCGATGACGGATTCGTTCATGAGTTTAATTCCTCTTGAGCCTAAAAATATTTTATACATCCAAATAGGGGTATCCATTGTTATCAACAGATCTACTGTCTTTCCTTTAAGGAGTTTCATAGGCATCATCGAATTTTCGACATACTTAAAAGCAAAACCGGGCAAGAAGACTCGATCTATAAATCCTTTCAGGAGCGCAGGCGGAGCACCCCACCAGTTTGGATAAATAAATACAAGATGGTCGGCACTTCTAATTCTTTCTTGTGCCTCAATAAGATCTTTTTCTAATTCCTGCTTCATCGAATAGCCACCCCTTAAGATGGGATCAAAAGAAAGGTCGATCAGGTTTAAATCGACGACCTCATGTCCACTGTTTTTTGCAGACTCTATGTAAGCAAGCGCCATAGATCGGCAGAATGAGTTTTGATTCGGATGACCCGTAATGACAACTATGTTTTTACGCATCAAGCTCCCTTTTTTGATGTTAACAAATGATAACATTAATGTTAATACTTGTAAACATACAAGTTAAGGTCTAAATTGGTCTCTAATGGCAAAAGCATTAAAAAAGCAGAGGCGATTGTATCACCATGGAGCACTCAAGAAAGGACTTGTCGGTGCGGCCTCGATGTTGATCAAAAAAAATGGTCATGTCGGGTTTAATCTCAGAGACTTAGCAAAAGAGTGTCAGGTTTCGGCGCCAGCCGTTTATCGTCATTTTAGCTCTAAGAACGCATTAATGGTGGCCATTGCAGAAGCGGGATTTAAAAATATTTTATCCAAGCTAAAGACGGAGTTACCTTTAAAAGATGAAGTTGACGCCAAAGAGCGACTTGTTTGTCTGGGTGAAATTTACGTCCAATTCGCGATCGAAAATGAAGGTGAGTTTCGCGTGATGTTTAGTCGAGAGCTGTGTCAAATTCCTGAATACAAATTAATCGAACCCCTAGCATCAGAAGCATTTGTGATATTAAAAGAGTTAATATCTGAAGTCTTGCCAAAGCATATTTCAGAGACTGATAGGCAAAACGGAGTTATGAAGTCGTGGGCTTTAGTGCATGGCCTTGCGAGCTTAAGAATCGACGGGAATGTGGACGATTTATCACAACAACAATTTTATAAAATGGTTAGATCTGTTTTGAACTTTTAAGTTTGAATTGCTCAAAAATATTTCTTACGCCTCGTGAAGGCGCCCCCGAAGCCCTTTCCTCAATATAGAAAGAGTCATACCTTCCACC